>DAOMOV010000054.1:0-10353 GCA_035444505.1 Terrimesophilobacter sp. | reverse complement strand
GCACGAGCGTTCCCGGAGTGTTCGCCGCCGGTGACGTGCTCGACCCCACCTACCGCCAGGCCGTCACCGCCGCCGGCTCCGGCACCATCGCCGCCCTCGACGCCGAGCACTATCTCGCCGCACTCCCCAAGACCCTCCAGGCCGCTACGGCCTAAAACACACCAAGGAGAAACACCGTGTCCGCAACCGACGTGACCGAATCCACCTTCACCGACGAGGTACTCGAAGCCAAAGGCACCGTGCTCGTGGACTTCTGGGCCGAATGGTGCGGACCCTGCCGCGCAGTCTCCCCCATCCTCGACCAGATCGCCAGCGAGAACCCCGACAAGATTCGCGTCGTCAAACTCAACGTCGACGACAATCCCGCCCTCGCCATGAAATACCAGATCACCTCGATCCCGGCCATGAAGGTCTACCAGGGCGGCGAAGTCGTCAAGACCATCATCGGCGCCAAACCCAAACCCGCACTCGAGGCCGACCTCGCCGAATACCTCGCCTAGATCCCGGCGCCGGTGGCGTGCGCTGAGGGGCGGCGCGCGTTGGCTATCCTTGTTAGTTACGACGAGGACGGATGCGAATGCCACTAGACACGCACACAGGCGTGAACACGGGCACGCATCCGCTCGTTTCACGTGAAACCGCATACCCCTTCGCGCGGCGCACGGGCGCTCTCGCTGGCTCCGAGGTTCGTGCCCTCTTCGCTGTTGCGTCGCGACCCGAGGTGGTGTCTCTCGCGGGTGGCATGCCGTTCGTATCGGCCCTTCCGACGGAGCTCGTCACCGAGGCGATGAATCGGGTCGTGCGGGAGCGCGGTTCGCTCGCGCTGCAGTACGGGTCGGGCCAGGGCAGACCGGAGCTGCGGGAGCAGATTCTTGACGTCATGGCGCTGGAGGGCATCCGTGCCCAGGCCGATGACGTTGTCGTGACGACGGGTTCACAGCACGGCCTCGATCTCGTTGCTCGCCTGTTTCTCGACCCCGGGGACGTTGTGCTCGCCGAGGCGCCGAGCTACGTCACCGCCCTGGTCGTTTTCGGCTCCTACGAGGCCGAGATTGACCACGTGCCAATGGATGAGCACGGACTCATCCCGGAGGCTCTTCGCGAGCACATCGCCTCCCTGCGGGCCGCTGGGCGACGCATCAAACTGCTCTATACGGTGCCGAACTACTCGAACCCTGCCGGTGTCACCCTCAGCGTCGACCGCCGCGAGGAGATTCTTGCGATCGCTGCCGAGAACGACATTCTCGTGCTCGAGGACAACCCGTATGGCCTGCTGTACTTTGACGCTCCGCCGCCGAACGCGCTGCTGTCGCTTCCGGATGCCCGCGACGGCGTGATCTACTTGGGCACCTTCTCGAAGACGCTCGCCCCCGGCTTTCGCGTCGGCTGGGCTGTTGCGCCCCCGGCGATCCGCGAGAAGCTCGTGCTCGCCAATGAGGCGGCAATTCTGTCGCCGAGCATGTTCACGCAGCTTGTCGTGTCGGAATACCTTGAGACGGCAGACTGGAAGGGACAGATCGCGACCTTCCGCGACCTGTACCGTGAGCGGCGTGATGCGATGCTCCTCGCGCTCAAGACTCACTTGCCCGAGCTGACGTGGACGAACCCGACGGGCGGCTTTTATGTGTGGCTCACGCTGCCCGAGGGGCTCGACTCGAAAGCGCTCCTGCCGCGCGCGGTTGAGAACCTCGTGGCCTACACCCCCGGCACGGCGTTCTTCGCGAACGGTGAGGGCTCCAGCTCGATGCGGCTGGCGTTCTGTTACCCCGAACCCGAGCGCATTCGGGAGGGGATTGCCCGGCTAGCCTCGACGATCAACGAAGCGACAGCGCAGTAGGCTCAGCGGCTAGTTGTAGCCGTGCTCTCCGAGTTCGGCGAGGATCCGGTTGAGGTCGGCGACGGTGGCGAAGTCGATCACGAGGGAACCCTTACTCGCTCCTAATGTAATTTTTACTCGTGTGTTGAGTCGGTCTCCCAGGCGCTCGGCGATCTCGTCGAGCTGAGACTGCCGCTTGCCCTTCGTCGGCCGAGCGGGGCGCTTCGGCTGGGGCTTGCTCAGGCCCGCCGCCGCCTCCGCAGCGCGGACCGTGAGGTCCTCGTTGATGATCTTCGCCGCGAGACGCTCCATCGCGGCATCATCACCGGCGCCCAGCACGGCGCGTGCGTGGCCCGCACTCAGCACACCCGCGGCCACCTTCGATTGCACCGACTCCGGCAGCTTGAGCAGCCGGATCGTGTTGGTGATCTGAGGGCGCGACCGACCGATGCGCTCAGCGAGCTGCTCCTGCGTGATCCCGAAGTCGCTGAGCAGCTGCTGGTACGCGGAGGCCTCCTCCAAGGGATTCAGGTCGGCGCGGTGCAGGTTCTCCAGAAGGGCATCCCGCAGCATCGCGTCATCCGCGGTGTTCTTGATGACCGCGGGAATCGACTCCAGTCCGAGGGCTTTGGTAGCGCGCAAGCGGCGCTCGCCCATGATGAGCTCGAAGCTGGGAGACTCGGGCGCGGCACCCTCGATCGGTCGAACCACGATGGGTTGCAGCACGCCCACCTCACGGATTGAGGCGATCAGTTCGTCGAGCTTCTCCGGATCGAACTCCGTGCGCGGCTGCGCCGCGTTCGGTGCGATGTCGGCGGGGGAGAGGTTGGCTAGCCTGGCCCCTGGTACATGCACAAGCCCAGCGGAGTCTGCGACGCTGCCGGCGAAGAATACGTCGACGGGTCGCTCGGTGCTCGCATCCTCGGTCGGAATCAGGGCGCCGATACCTCGCCCCAGTCCAGTTCGCTTTGCCATTACGCGGGCGCTCCTCGTCGTGCGATCTCCGCTGCCGCTTCAAGGTACGAGACGGAACCGGGCGAGGAGTTGTCGTAGCTGATGACGCTCTGCCCGTAGCTCGGCGCTTCGGAGATGCGAACCGACCGCGGTATCAGGGTGTCGAGAACCTCGTTGGGAAAGTGCGCGCGCACGTCCTCCACCACCTGATTGGCGAGGTTGGTGCGAGCGTCATACATGGTCAGCAGAATCGTCGACACCGTCAGCTTGGGGTTGAGGTGTCGCTCGATGAGTCGGATGTTCTGGGTCAGTTGACTGAGTCCCTCCAGCGCGTAGTACTCGCACTGAATCGGGATGAGCACTTCGCGGGCCGCCACGAAGGCGTTGATCGTGAGCAGTCCGAGTGAGGGCGGACAGTCGATGAAGACGTAATGGAAGGGGTGCTCGACGTGACTGAGGAACTTGTCGAGCGCCGTACGCAGCCTCTGCTCGCGCGCGACGAGCGACACCAGTTCGATCTCTGCGCCAGCGAGGTGAATCGTTGCGGGCACGCAGTAGAGCGAGTCGAACTCCGGCGACTTCTGCACGACATCCGCGAGCGGTACATCGTCGATCATCGCCTCATAGACGCTCGGGGTCTCCGAACGATGCTCAACGCCCAGCGCGGTCGAGGCGTTGCCCTGCGGGTCAAGGTCGATGACGAGCACACGTGCCCCCGACTGGGCCAGCGCGGCGGCGAGGTTCACGGTCGAGGTTGTCTTGCCGACTCCTCCCTTCTGGTTGGCGACGGTGAAAATACGAGTCTCGGATGGCAAAGGAAGTTCCTGGTCGGCAAGGGCGCGGCGGCGGCGAGTGAGATCGGCGACTTCGCGGGCGAGCGGAGTCGACTCATCGAATGCAGAAGTCTTGGTCGGCGGGACGCCCCCTGCTCGGACATCTGCTTCTGGATGTTTCACGTGAAACCTTTTCGATCAGTGGGACTCGCGCTCAGGGTGTTAGCCGAGAAAAACGACTAGTCCACTGTAGCCCGAAAGACCCGCGTGACCTCATCGACGATTCCCTCACCGAGAACGAGAATCTCCACGTCTGATAATCGAGCCCTTGCGACCGCTTTCGATGCTGCCCGCAACTCGGCATCCACGCTGGCACCCTTCATGAGAAGCAGTTCGCCACCGGAGCGAACAAGGCGCGCCGTCATAGGAATCAGCTTCGACAGGGCACTCACCGCGCGCGCCGTTACTTGGTCGAGCCACGGCGAGAACTCCACCTCCTGCGCCCGAGCACGCACGACCTCCACGTTGTCGAGCGCCAGTTCGCGCACCTGGGAGTCAAGCCAGTCCACCCTCCGCTCCATCGGTTCGATGAGCACGAACTCGACATCCGGTCGTGCCATCGCCAGAACCAGGCCGGGAAGCCCTGCCCCGGAGCCCACGTCACCAACGCGGCCCGGTCGAAGCAGCGGTGCCACGAGCACGGAGTTCAGGATGTGCCGCGTCCAGATTCGAGGCAGTTCAAGTGGGCCGATCAGGCCAAGCTCTTCACCCTGAGCAACCAGATTCGCAGTGAAAGCCCGCGCCTTGTCAATGCTGTCACCGAAGAGTTCGGCGGCGATGGGGGGTTCTGGTTCGGGTTTCACGTGAAACATCGTATTCGGGTTAACCGACGCCCGAGACGGGCGTCGGCGCTGGCGCCGCAGCGAAGACCAGAAATGGTCTTCGCCCGAGCGGAGCGCGCGCGTGAAACAATCCGCTAGGAATGCGTCACAACCGTATGCCGGTCGCGTCCCTCACCCTCGGACTCTGAGCGATAGCCCCGCTCCGACACCATGTCGTGCACGAGCTTGCGCTCGTATGACGACATCGGAGGCAGTGCTGCCGCGCTGGCTCCTTCTTCGAGTCGCTCTATGGCTCGCTCGACGAGCTTCTCCAGCTCTGCCTCGCGGGCATCGCGCGAGCCGCCGACGTCGAGAATGACGCGAGAGAACTCGCCCGTGCGGGACTGCACCGCTAGGCGGGTGAGCTCCTGCAGCGCGTTCACGGTGTCGGGTTTGGCCAGCAGCGCTAGATCGTCATCATCGTCGGCGGTCACCGAGACATACGCGCGCCCGGCACGAACCTCGATATCGATGTCACCATCGAGGTCAGCGATGTCGAGCAGTTCCTCGATGTAGTCGGCGGCGATATCGCCCTCCGCCTCGAGCGCGCTCGTTGAGGCATCCGTCGAGCCCTGCGTACTGGGTTCGATGACGTCAAGATTGTCGGGGGCTTCGGTCACGGCCGCTACCTCTTCTTCTTTTTCTTACGGTTCTTGGGGTTGACCGGTTGAACACGCTGCGTAGACTTTGGCTCCTCCGGTTCATCAGTGGCGGGCTCATCGGTTTCCACTATGGAGATTCCCCGTCGCGCATTGCGCTTGGCGATCCGGGCCTCCCGCGCGAGTGCCGCCTCGGAGCCCGGAGTGGGCATGTTGCGGATAACAATGAACTGCTGCCCCATCGTCCACGTGTTCGAGACAACCCAATACGTCATGACGCCAAGCGGGAACGCGATTCCCGTGAAGAGAAAGATGAACGGGAGGATGTAGAGCAGCACACGCTGCTGCTTATACATCGGGCTCTCGCGCATCTCTGGCGACTGGTTCTTCGACATGATCTGCAACTGCGTGATGAACTGCGTCGCTGTCATCCAGATGACCATGATCGAGGCGACAATGATGACCGCGATGTTGCCCTCGGAAGAGCTGATCGAGAGGCGCAGCGGAGCGCCGAAGATTTCAGAGTTCGCAAAGGCGTGAGCGAGTGTCTGGTTGAGGGCGCCGACTCCTGCGCCTTCCCATTGCGCGGTCTGCAGCACATAGAAGAGCCCGAGGAAGATCGGCATCTGGATGAGCAGCGGAAGGCACGAGGCGAAAGGGCTCGTGCCGGCCCGCTTGTAGAGGTCCATCGTCTCTCGCGACATCGCTTCGCGGGAGAACTGGTCTCGCTTGCCCTTGTACTTCTCCTGGATCTTCTTGAGCTGCGGCGCAACCTCAAGCATCTTGCGCTGGCTCTTGATCTGCCGCACAAAGATGGGGATGAGTGCTGCGCGCACCACGAGCACGAGACCCACTATGGAGAGCACCCAGGTGTAGCCGGAACCGGGGTCCATTCCGATGTTGCTGAACACCCAGTGGAAGGCGACGAGGATGACCTCGATCACCCACTTGATGGGCCACAAAAGATCTGGCATGCGGGCGCTACGCCTTTCGTTCGTTGAGAGTCACAAAACCGAAGCGGGTGATTCGGAAGGCTTCTGTTCGTGCGGCGGGTGGGTCATCGACGCCTCCCGCAGCCCAGGGGTGGCAGCGGGCGATGCGCCACGAGCCGAGCGCCACACCTTTGATGACACCGTGCAGCTGAATCGACTGCAGAGCGTAGTGCGAGCACGACGGGTAGTAGCGGCAGACGTCCCCGTACAGGGGAGAAATAACGGCCCGGTACGCGCGAAGGATGAGTACGCACACGTTGCGCGGAAGGAGCCAGGCGAAGGCAAGCATCCGTCTCATGTGCGTATTCTCCTTGACAGGGCCCGGGTAATCTCACCCTGAAGACTAGCCCAGGTCGCGCCGACTGAATCAGGGAGGGCGCGGATGACGACATCGGTTCCTGGGGCGAGCCCATCGAGGGCTTCGCGAGCGATGTGACGAAGCCGCCGCCGCACTCGATTGCGAGTCACAGCGCTGCCGACTTTACCGCTGACAACAAAACCGAACCGCGGGGGGTCACTCGAGCCGCTCGCATAGAGGTGAGTGACGGTGAACTGGCCGGCGATGCGTTGACCCCGCCGCAGGGTGCTGCGAATGTCATCGGCGGAGGCCAATCGGTTCGCTCGGGCGAGCACCGTGTCCTAGCTACGCGGAGAGCTCGCTGCGGCCCTTGCGGCGGCGTGCGGCCAGGATGGCGCGGCCAGCGCGGGTGCGCATGCGCAGACGGAATCCGTGCACCTTGGCGCGACGGCGGTTGTTGGGCTGGAAGGTTCGCTTGCTCATCGTAAATCTTTCGACGTGGTGGTTTGTCTGTGGTGGGCACGCGCGAAGGCGTTGCGGTTGCACGCCCACGCAATCATGTGCCCCAAGGCTTTGGGGTGCCGTTGCGGCAGAAGTCAACTGCTTAAAAGTACGCGATTGCCCGGGCGGGGTCAAACGGGAATCTCACTCGAGAACCATCACTTTCCCCAGATTGATGCGGAAACTACCGCAGACACAAGCTGCCAACTAAGGTGGTCTCACTGCACAGTCGGTGGATAACCCTGTGAGTAACCAGTGGAATAACAGGGGAGAAATGGTGGAAAACGCGGATCCGACGATCCCGCTGTGGTCGTCCGTTCTCGACACTCTCCGCGCTGACGACCGCATTACTCCGCAACTCGAAGGGTTCCTCGCCCTGGTTGAGCCCAAGGGCGTGATGGCCGGAACGCTCTATCTCGAGGTACCCAACGATCTGACTCGCGGCATGTTGGAGCAGCGAATACGCTTACCTCTCCTGAGTGCCATTACCGCGGCTGGTGGTGACGAGATCACTAATTTTGCCGTCGTCGTCAACCCAGAAGTTTCGAGAGACCTACTGGAACCGCGCGACGACGTCGCGGAGCAGGCCTACATCGAACCTATTTCTGAGGCACGTCTCGATCAGAGCAAGCGGGCATCCTCGCAGTTGAACCCGAAGTATAGCTTCGACAACTTCGTCATTGGCGGCTCGAACCGTTTCGCGCACGCCGCCGCGGTCGCGGTCGCGGAGGCGCCGGCGAAGGCCTACAACCCGCTCTTCATCTATGGCGAGTCGGGTCTCGGCAAGACTCACTTGCTGCACGCGATCGGTCACTACGCTGAAAGTCTGTACCCGGGCATCCGAATCCGCTATGTGAGTTCGGAGGAATTCACCAACGACTTCATCAACTCGATCGCCAACAACAGGGCGTCGGTCTTCCAGTCCCGCTACCGAGACATCGACATTCTGCTCATCGACGATATTCAGTTTCTGCAGGGCAAAGACTCCACGCAGGAAGCCTTCTTTCACACGTTCAACACGTTGCATGACCACAACAAGCAGGTGGTTATCACGAGTGATCTGCCTCCGAAGGCCCTGACCGGTTTCGAGGATCGGATGCGCTCACGGTTCGAGTGGGGACTCATCACAGACGTGCGTGCCCCCGACCTGGAGACACGCATCGCTATCCTGCGCAAGCGCGCGCAGAGTGACCGGTTGAAGGTTCCGGACGACATTCTTGAGTTCATTGCGTCGAAGGTCTCGTCGAACATTCGGGAACTCGAGGGGATTCTCATCCGCGTGACGGCGTTCTCCTACCTCAACAAGACACCGGTTGACATGGCTCTCGTGCAGACAGTGCTGAAGGATCTCATCACGCTCGACGACGACAATGTCATTTCACCGACGGACATCATCAACGAGACGGCGGAGTACTTCAAACTGTCGGTCGATGACCTGTACGGTTCGTCTCGGTCTCAGGCGATCGCGACGGCACGACACATCGCGATGTATCTGTGCCGCGAGCTGACGAACCTGGCGCTGCCGAAGATCGGCAAACTCTTCGGCAATCGTGACCACACCACGGTGATGTACGCGAATAAGAAGATCACGGAACTCATGAAGGAGCGCCGTTCGATCTACAACCAGGTCACCGAGTTGACGAGCCGCATCAAGCAGAATCATCGATACAAGTGATTCCCCAGACCGGTGTGACACACCCCGAGCAAGCTGTGGAAAGTTTCCTGCCTTCTGTGGAAAACAGCGCGGCGTGTGTGGATGGTTGCTTGCGGTATTTTCCTCTTGTGACGCCGGGTAACAGCATCACTCACAGGTCGTCCACAACTTACAAGAGTGTAGTTTCAGTGCGGATGCAGGCATCACACGAGTTCTCCACTGTTTCCACAGCGGTTAATACCATTAGATCTCTTAATCAATCTGGCATTCGGTCGCTAACCTCGAGGTTCAGCGTTCGAGTCGGGGCTGTGCCAGAATTGAGCCCCACACGACCTGGCAGCGTTCGTTCTCGACAGAGGTGATCATGAGGTTTCAAGTCAATCGTGACGTGTTCAGTGAAGCTGTGTCGTTTGCAGTCAAGCTTCTTCCGCAGCGCACGACGCTGCCGATCTTGAGCGGTGTGCTGATCGAGGCGTCGGACGCGGGTTTGACCCTGTCGTCATTCGACTATGAGGTGTCGGCGCGCACGACTATTGCCGCCGATGTCGAGGAGCAGGGTCGCATTCTGGTGTCTGGTCGTCTGCTCGCTGACATTGCGAGTCGGCTTCCGAATGCCCCGGTGCTGTTCTCGACGAGTGAGTCTCGAGTGACGGTGGTGTGTGGCCCGGCGAACTTCACTCTGTTGAGCATGCCCGTCGAGGAGTATCCAACTCTTCCTCAGTTAACTGAGGGCGGCGGACTGGTGCCCGCTGAGGACTTCGCGAACGCCGTATCGCAGGTTGCTGTGGCTGCGTCACGAGATGATGTGACTCCCGTCATCACCGGAGTGCAGCTCGAGGTTTCCGACAACAGCTTGGGTCTTGTCGCCACGGACCGCTACCGCGTCGCGATTCGGGAGATCCCGTGGGACTCTGGCACGTCATCCATCACCGAGGCCACCGCTCTCGTGCCGGCGCGCACTCTCAGTGAGGTGGGCAAGACGTTCGCTCATTCCGGCACTGTGACGGTTTCGGTCACCAACACGGATGATCGCGAACTCATTGCGTTCAGCGCTGACAACAAGACGGTGACGAGCCTTCTCATCAAGGGCAACTTCCCGCCGGTGCGACGACTGTTCCCTGAAACGGTCGACAACTATGCGGTGCTGAATACGGCCGAGCTCGTCGACGCGGTGCGCCGCGTGTCTCTCGTGCTCGAGCGTGAAGCGGCGCTGCGGTTCACCTTCACACCGGATGGCCTGACTCTGGAGGCGATCGGGTCAGAGCAGGCGCAAGCGACCGAGAACATCGACGCGCACCTCAACGGTGATGAGACCGTGGTTTCACTGAAGCCGCAGTTTCTGCTGGATGGACTCGGTGCGGTGCACTCGGAGTTCGTTCGAATCGCGTTTACCAAGACCGACAACCCCAACAAGCCGGGGCCGGTGCTCATCAGCGCGCAGACGTCGAAGGATGAACCGGCTTCCGACAGCTACAAGTATCTTCTGCAGCCCAACCTGCTGCTGCGCTGATGTGATCGTCACCCGCATCGGTCTCACCGACTTTCGCAACTATCGTTCGGCGGATGTCGAGCTGGTCGCCGGAGCGAATCTCTTCGTGGGTCGAAACGGGCAGGGCAAGACGAACCTGGTCGAGGCGCTCGGCTACCTCAGCACTCTGACCTCGCATCGGGTCTCGACGGATCACGCGATGATTCGGCAGGGTGCTGATTCCTCGATCGTTCGGGCCCGACTCGAATACGGCGAACGCAGTGCGCTCGTCGAGGTGGAACTCAACCGCACGGGTCCCAATCGCGCTGCGCTCAATCGTGTGGCGATGAAGGTTCGCGAACTGCCTCGGCATGTTTCCACCGTGGTCTTCGCGCCCGAGGATCTCGCGATAGTGCG
>DAOMOV010000053.1:0-10472 GCA_035444505.1 Terrimesophilobacter sp. | reverse complement strand
GACGCGCTCGAGCGGCGCAGCGCGGGCGTGACGTTCTGGGCGAGCGGCACCCTGTTCCGGCAGGCTCCGGTGAGTTTTCTGCTCACCGTGCCGGTCGCGGCCGTCGTCTATCTGGCGAGCTGGACGGGCTGGCTCACCACGAACGACGGCTACTACCGCAACTGGGCAGAGAATCCGCAGAACCAGTTCACGGGACTGCTGGAATGGGTTCCGCTCAGCCTGCAGAGCCTGTGGCACTATCACGTGAGCGCCTTCGGCTACCACGTGGGTCAGAACACCCCGCACGGCTGGCAGGCGAACCCGCTGACCTGGCTGCTGCAGGTGCGCCCCACGATGATGTACTACGAGGGCTTCGACCGGGGCGAGAGCGGATGCCTCGTCGACCGCTGCGGGGCGGTGGTGCACGACGTCGCCAACCCGATCCTCTGGTGGGCGGGTGCGGCATCCGTCGTGTACCTGATCTACCGCTTCGCGGTGAAGCGCCAGTGGCAGGTGGGGGTGCTGCTGCTCGGGGTCGCCGCGGGGTATCTGCCGTGGCTGCTCTACCTCGACCGCACGGTGTTCCAGTTCTACACGATCGTGTTCTGGCCCTTCATCATCATCGGGCTCGCCTACGTGCTCTCCCTCATCGCCGGGAGCGCGAGAGACCCGTCGTGGCGGCGCGAAGGCGGGCTGCTCACGGTCGCCGTGTTCGTCGTCGCCGCCGTCGGGGTGAGCGCGTTCTTCTACCCGCTGCACATCGGGGAGACGGTGCCTGCCGGGTTCATCCAGTGGCACTACTGGCTGCCCAGCTGGCGGTGAGCGCGTGTCGCGCGCACGCGCTCGACGCGGATTCTGACTCTTTCCCAGGGGTCTTGTTGACCATTACTGTGAACGAGTGCACGGGTTGGGTGACACCAGCGGGCCTGACCGCCCTGCCGACGCGTCGCCGCGCCCGCGGGGCCTTGTCGCACGCCGCCTCGCATCCGGCATCGTTGCGCTCGCCATCGTCACCGTCCCGTTCACGATCACCGCAGCCCCCGCGTTCGCCGTGCCGACACCACCCACCACGAACCAGACCTACATACCGTGGTACACCGACTACGACCAGACCGTCTCCGGAGTCATCGGGTCACTGACCGACCTTGAAGGCACCACCCGCATCGACGTGTACGTCACCCAGACACCCGCCGACCCGCTCTCCTGGACGCCCTACTGCTCCGACGGAGACCTCGGCGGCTCAACAGTGTGGGTGTGCGACTCCGCAACCGGCTCGCTCTCGCCCGGACTCAACTACCTCGCCGCGACCGCGACCAACATCGACGGCGAGTCCGCGCGCGGACCCGACATCCAGATCAACCTCGTCACCACCACCGTCATCACCTCGCCAGGCCCCGGAGCCTTCACCAACGACGACACCCCCGACTGGACGGGAACCGCCGACCCCGCACTCGCCGGAGACCAGGTCGACGTGCGCATCGGGGGCGCCACTCTCTGCAGCGCCACCATTCTCGCCACCGGAGACTGGGCGTGCACGACAGCGCCACCCCTCGTCGAAGGAACCCACAACGTCTACGCCTTCACGACAACCAACCCCGGGTTCATCTCCTCCGACCGATCCATCACCATCGACACCACCCCGCCCGCGGAAGCCGTCATCACCTCACCGCCCGCCACCGGGCCGCCCGTCGTCTTCGTCTACCCCGCTGAGACCGACGACCCCACGCCCGTCATCGCCGGCACGTCCGAACCCGGCGCCACCATCAACCTGTACCAGAACTACTCCATCGCAGCGTGCGCCGGAGGAGCACCCATCGCCGACGGCGCCGGCAACTGGTCGTGCACCATCACCACCCCACTCACGGTGGGCCAGTTCTACGAGTTCGGCACCACCAACGTCGACACCGCTGGCAACATCTCCACCATGGGCACACCCGACACCCAGATTCTGCTCGAAATACTCCCGCCGCCACCGCCCCCGCCACCACCACCACCGCCTCCACCGCCGCCGCCCGTCGTGACGGTCGTTCCCGTCGTGGACCCCGTCCCCGAGGTCGAACCCGAACCCACCCCGGAACCCTCACCCGAACCAAAGCCCGAACCCACAGAGGAGCCCGCCCCAGAAGTTCCCGCCGCCACCCCTGCCTCACCCGGCCAGGGAGCACCGCCACCGGCATCCGCACGCAGCGAACCCGATGCACCCAACGTGCTCACCGCCGCGCTGCCCACGGTTGCGGACGTCATCACCAACCCCATTGCGCTCGGCGTCGCGGGGGCGTCAGCACTGATCCTCATGGGGTTCGTCGTGTTCCCCGCCGAGCTGCTCAATACGTCGCTCGCCAGCCGCTACGGTGCCCTCTTCGGCGGCCTCTTCGGCGGCGCAGGTCGGGGCCGCGGTACCTGGGTCGACCGGGTGACCGCGTGGTTCCAGCGGTCCCCTCTGCCCGGGGCGCTCGGCGTCATCGCCGTCGCGAGCCTCATCTTCTGCTTCGCCGACCCCGGCTTCGGCTGGGACCTCGCAAGCCTGCGGCTCTTCCTCGCCTGCTTCCTCGCCCTCGTCATCGTCAGCGTCGTCGCCACCATCATCGCGGGGCGGTACCTCGGCATCCGGTGGCGTCTGAGATCGATCCTCGAAGTGCAGCCCCTCGGGCTCGTGCTTGCGGTCGCCGGCATCATCATCAGCCGACTCCTCGACTTCTCCCCCGGCATCATCATCGGGCTCGTCGTCGGCCTCGCCGTCACCGGAACGATGGATGGGAAGGAGAGCGACGGGCGCGACCAGGCCCGCGCCGTCGCCACCTTCTCGACCACCGTGCTCGCCCTCAGCGTGCTCGGCTGGGTCGGCTACAGCGTGCTGCTGGGCGCCCTCGGCGGCGAACCCAGCGGCTTCGTCGAGGCACTCGCGCTTGACACTCTCGCCGCAATACCCGCAGAGGGACTCGGCGCACTCCTCGTGGGCCTTCTGCCATTCCGGGGGCTCGACGGCGCCGACCTCTTCGCCCGCACCAAGCTCGGCTGGGCCTGCCTCTATGCGATCACGCTCGGCGCATTCTGGCTCATCATCGTCTCCGACTCCGCCAGCTGGGACGACCTCGGCGACTCCGTTGGCGTCTGGGGCAGCGTGCTCGTCGCCTTCACCGCCGTTGCCATCGGCGTCTACCTGCTCCTCCGCTGGCTCGACGGTCGCGCTGAGCCGCAACCGGCGGCCGAAAGCGAGCGTGAGGGGGCACCCGCACAACCTGAGCAGTACCCCCCGATTGGGTGATTCGACCCTCGGCGTATTAGCGTCAGGGCATGGAATCCGTACCGGTTACCACTGCAAGCCTCACCATCCGCGATGACAGCGAAGTCATCATCCGCCCCGTTCGCGACTCTGACACCGAAGCGCTCGGCCGCGTGCACGCCCAGTGCTGGCACGAGACCTACGACCACCTCATCAGCGCGGCCGCGTTCGAGAACCTCTCCCCGCGCCGCATGGCCGAGCTCTGGTCGGGGTGGATCGCCCAGGGCGACGACCGCAAGCTCTTCGCCGCCGTCAACGACACCGGCATCATCGGTTTCGCCGGTTCCGGGCCGGCCCGCAACGCCGACGCCCCCCGCGAACGCGAGCTGTACTTCATCTACCTCGCCGCCGTCTACCAAGGCACGGGAACCGGCCAGGCACTGCTCGACGCGGCCCTCGGTGACGATCCCGCGTACCTGTGGGTCGCATCCGACAACCCGCGTGCGCACGCGTTCTACCGACGCAACGGTTTCACCCTCGACGGGGCCGAGCACACCGAGCTGTTCCTCGGCGAGGACCTGCACGAGGTGCGGTTCGTTCGCTGAGCGGTTCACGCGGGCGTAGCGCGATGCGATGCGATGTTTCTTTCGCGGTAGGCGCGTTCACACAGCCGCGTCGCGACCAAGAACCCGCATCGCCGTGATCAGATCGGCGGCGGATGTCACGGGCAGCCGACAGGTGAACGCCTCGCACACGTAGGCGGTCGCCTTTCCGTCCTGCGCGGCGCGGGACTCGAACAGTTCGAAGCCGTGGCTCACCCACTCGGCCGCCTGGCTTTCTGTGCCGACGGCGGTGATGGTTGCCTCGCCGTAGGCACGCAGCGCCGTGGCGCTCACATCATCGTTGCGGCGCTCGCCCGTCACGACGACGACCTGCCTCGGGGCTGAGGCGAGCTCGCCGAGCACCGCGAGTGCGCCGCCGAACGCGGTCGGCTGGGAGAGCGCGAGGGGGGCGGCTGGTGCGAGCATCCGTTCGGCCGCCTCGCGGTAGGCGAGATCGCCGGTGAGGGCGTGCAGCAGGATGGCGGCCCGCGCGATGGCGCTCGCTCCCGATGGTATGTCGCCCTCGGAGGGGTCTCCCGCGATCACGAGTCCCTGCGCGGCGAGCACCGGGTCAGGTTCGACGGTAAACGGCGGATGCGAGGCTCCGGCGTCGGAGGTTCGGGTCGCGTCGACGAGTTCCCGCCCGGCGACCGCATACCTCACCTCACCGGTCGCCGTGGCGAGTGCGAGCAGCGCTGTTGCGAGCATGCCGTGGTCGGCGAGTGTGGCGCGCGACTCGGATGCCACACCACCCAGCGAGGCGTGTACGAGGGACCCGTCGGCGCGCACGTGATGTTCGAGCAGCCAGTCTGCGGCATCGCGGGCGGCGTTGAGCAGGTCAGGCCTGGCGAGACGGCACCCTGCGATGACGAGTGCTTCGATGGCGAGTCCGTTCCAACCGGTGATGACCTTCTCGTCGAGGGCGGGGGGTGTGAGCCCTTCACGCCCAGCGGCGTCGCGCTGAAAGTAACCGCCCTCGCTGCGCTGGCCGTCGATGATGCTCTCGGAGTCCTGCGCCGAGGCGAACACGCCGCCTCTGCCCGGCGCATCGAGGCGCAGCACGGTCAGCAGGAACCGGGCGACCTCGCTCGCCGTGTGCTCATCGTCGGCGAACGCGGCGGCACGGAGCAGCCCGGCGTTGTCGTACAGCATGCGCTCGTAGTGGGGCTCGCTCCAGTTGCGCTTCGTCGCGTAGCGGAAGAAGCCGCCGTCGACCCGGTCGCGCAGGTCAGAATCGGCCATGCGCGAGATCGTGCGGCGGGCAAGCTCGCGCCCGTCGCCGCGCGTGAGCAGGAACTGCAGCACCGGCACCATGGGGAACTTGGGTTCCGTGCCGAAGCCGCCGAACTCCGCGTCTTCCTGCGAGGAGATGGCGGCGACAGCGGCATTGAGCTGGTCAGGCGTCACACGCGCGACGGCCGTACCACTGGCATCCGACCCCCGCGCCATGGCTGCGGTCGTCTCAGCCAGGGCCTCCGCGAGCGAGTCGGCGATGGCCTGCACCCCGTCGCGGCGGTCACGCCACGCCTCGGTCACCGCCGAGAGCACGTCGCGGAAGGATGCGCTGCCCGCAACCGCGCGCGGCGGCCAGTAGGTGCCCGCGAAGAAAGCGCGGCCCTGCGGGGTGGTGAACACGTTGAGCGGCCAACCCAGATTTCGCGTGAATGCGCCCGCGGCGCTGAGGTAGGCGGAGTCGACCTCGGGATGTTCCTCGCGGTCCACCTTGATGGCGACGAAGTCGGCGTTCAGTTGTGCGGCCGTCTCGGGGTCACTGAAGCTCTCTCGCGCCATGACGTGGCACCAGTGGCACGTGGCGTAGCCGATCGACACGAGTACGGGAACGTCCCGGCGGGCGGCCTCGGCGAAGGCCTCCTCACCCCACGGCAGCCAGTCGACCGGGTTCTCGGCGTGCTGCCTCAGGTAGGGGCTGGTCGTGCCTGCGAGCGCGTTGGCCATGGACTCACCGTACGCCGTGAGCGACTGATTCGCGCGGCGGTGCTGTACCGACGCCCGAGACAGCGGTCGGCGCTGGCACTGTCGGCGAAGGCGAACAACCGCCTTCGCTCGGTGCCGGAGTGCGCGGGATCAGTCGAAGTCGTCAGGGTGCTCGCTCACCCGACCGCCGCGCTCGAGTGCCGTGATCGCCGCGAGTTCGTCGTCGCTGAGTTCGAAGTCGAAGACGTTGAAGTTCTCGGCCATCCGCTCGCGCGACACCGTCTTGGGAAACACGATGTGACCGAGCTGCAGGTGCCAGCGCAGCACCACCTGCGCGGGCGTTTTGCCGTGTGCGGCCGCGGGCCCGGTGATCTCGTCGAGTTCGAGGAGGGGGTACTTGCCCTGCCCGAGGGGCCCCCACGCCTCGATCCTGATGTTGTGGGCAGCGGCGAGTTCGGTGGTCTCGCGCTGCTGGTAGTAGGGGTGCAGTTCGATCTGGTTGACGGCGGGCACCGTGCTCGCCTCGGGCAGCAGCCGCTCAAGGTAGTGCTTCGCGAAGTTCGAGACGCCGATGCTCGTGGCGAGCCCCCGCTCGCGGATGCCCTCCAGCGCGTGCCACGCCTCGATGAACCGGTTCTGCTTGGGTGCGGGCCAGTGCACGAGGTAGAGGTCGACGCGGTCGAGGCCGAGCTTCTCGAGGCTCTCCTCGACGGCGCGGTCGGCATCTCCGTGGCGGTCGTTCCACAGCTTGGTCGTGATGAAGAGCTCATCGCGCGGAATTCCGGATGCCGCAATCGCCTTCCCGACGCCCTCCTCGTTGCGGTAGATCGCGGCCGTGTCGATGTGCCGGTAGCCGACCTGAAGGGCGTCGCTGACGATGTGCTCAGTCTTCGCCGGGTCGACCTTGAACACACCGAACCCGAGCTGGGGAATCGTATTGCCGTCGTTGAGTCTCACCTGCTGCATGGCCCCAGCCTACGCCGAGCGTACTGTGGTGGCATGAAGTCGAAACCGAGTCTCACGGGCACGATCGAGCTCGACCTGCCCGAGTTCGACACTCCGCCGTCCGACCCGATGCCGCTCGTGGCCGACTGGGTCGAGCGGGCCGAGCAACTCGGGGTACTCGAGCCATACAACGCGGCGCTCGCCACCGTAGGCGCCGACGGACGCGTCTCGAACCGGTTCGTGCTCGCGAAACTGTTTGACGCATCCGGAATCCTGTTTGCGACGAACGCGAGCAGTCGCAAGGGCCACGAGATCTCGGAGACCGGGCACGGCGCCATGGTGCTGTTCTGGCAGGAGACCAGGCAGCAGTTGCGGTTCGTCGGCAGCATCGAACGGGTCAGTAGCGCCGTCTCTGACGAGATATGGTTCGACCGGCCCATCGCCTCGCAGGCGTCTGCCGTCGCGAGCGAGCAGAGCGCGCCACTCGGCGATGAGGCGGCGTTTCGTGCACACGCTGCTGAGCTGTCGCTCGCGACGACCCCGTTCGTGCGGCCCGACGACTGGGGCGGTTACCGGCTCACGCCCGACGAAGTCGAGTTCTGGCACGGGCAGCCCAACCGGCTCCACCGGCGCCTGCGGTACCTGCGCACAGCCGACGGCTGGACGCACGAGCGCCTGCAACCGTGACCGCCCGCAACCGCGCAACAATGCGGGATTGAGTGAACGATGCGGATGCCGGAACCTCCGCATCGTCAACCAAGCTGAGCATGGTCGGAGGTCAGGGCTGGGATCAGCGCTGGGCTCACGGCAGCGGTCTGGGGCGGCGTCGAAGGAGGTTCCAGGTGAGGTGCGCGGCACTGTAGAACAGCAGGATCGCGAACAGAATGCTGCCCAGCTGCGGCGGCAGCACGGTCGACACCATCGCCCCCAGCACGGACGCGACGACCGCGAGTGTGCCCACGACAGCCGCCGCGCGCACATCGACGTTTCCGCGACGGTAGTTCGCGACCGTGCCAGTCAGCGCCGTCGGGATCATCATGAGCAGCGAGGTGCCTTTCGCGATGAGGTCGCTCGCCCCGAACAGCAGGATGAGCACGGGTACGACGATCACGCCGCCGCCGACTCCGAGCAGCCCCGACAGTATCCCCACAAGGAAACCGACGCCGGCGAGCAGCAGCGCGAGCGTGGGCGACATGTCGAGACCGAGTGCACGATCAGGGACGGAGAACAGCATCCGCACCGCCACCGCGAGCAGAAACAGGATGAAGAACCACCGCAGGTACGCGACGCGGATGCGGTGCAGCAGCCAGGTGCCGAGCAGCGAGCCCCCGATGGCGCCGATGCCGAGGCAGGCACCCGCGATCCAGTCGATGTGACCGTCCGCCGCGTAGCTGACCGTGCCGGCGATGGCGGTGGGCACGATGACGGCGAGGGAGGTTCCGCTCGCGAGCCTCTGCCCAAACCGCATGACGAGAATGAGCAGCGGCACCAGAATGATGCCACCACCCACCCCGAAGAGTCCGGAGAAGAACCCGCCGAGCAGACCGATGATGGCGAGTGGGAGCATCCTGCGCACTCGCCCGAGCCTACGCGTGTTCGTAACTCAGGAAGAATCGCTGCCGCGACCGCCCGTTGCCCCGGAACACGCGATCGCCATCGCTCACGCGTAACGTTCTACCTGAGTTGCGTGCACAGCAACTTCTACAGGTGCCGCTCGTCGACCCCGTTGTAGGCGGAAAGGGGGCGGATGAGGGCGTTCGCGTCGAGCTGCTCCATGACGTGCGCTGTCCACCCGGTCACCCGGCTCGCGACGAAGAGGGGCGTGAACATGTCGGTGTCGAAGCCCATGAGGTGGTAGGCCGGACCCGAGGGGTAGTCGAGGTTCGGCTGGATGCCCTTCGTCGACACCATCGCGTTCTCGAGGGCCTCGTACAGTTCGATGAGGTCGGGGCGCTCGTAGTAGGCGATGAGGGTGTCGAGCGAGGCGCGCATGGTGGGAACCCGCGAGTCGCCGTTCTTGTAGACGCGGTGCCCGAAGCCCATGATCTTGCGCTTCTGCTCAAGGGCGAACGCGAGCCATTGCTCCGCCCGGTCGGCGGTGCCGACCTCGTTGAAGACGTGCATGACGGCCTCGTTGGCGCCGCCGTGCAGCGGACCCTTGAGTGCACCGATTGCACCGACGACGGAAGAGTACAGGTCGCTGAGGGTGCTCGTGATGACGCGCGCCGTGAACGTGGACGCGTTGAAGGAGTGCTCGGCGTAGAGAATCATCGATACGTCGAAGGCCTCGACGACGACGGGCTCCGCAATGTCACCGAAGGTCATGTGCAGGAAGTTCGCCGAATAGCCGAGGTCGTCGCGAGGCGGAATCACTTCTTGCCCGCGGCGACGACGCTGGTCGTAGGCGACGATCGCAGGAATCTTCGCCCACAGGGTGACGGCCTTGCGCATGTTCTCGGCGCGGTCATCCTTCGCCGCTTCGGGGTCATTCGCGCCGATCACGCTGACGGCGGTGCGCACGACATCCATCGGGTGGGCGGTGACGGGCAACTCGTCGATGACGCGCTTGACGTTGTCGTCGAGGTGGCGCTGCTCGCGCTCCACCTTCTGCAGCTGCTCGAGCTGCAGCGGTGTGGGGAGTTCCCCGTTCCAGAGCAGGTAGGCGACCTCTTCGAAGGTGCAGTCGGCGCTGAGCTCCTGCACCGGGTAGCCGCGGTACAGCAGCGAGTTGGTCTCCGGGTTCACCTTCGAGATCGCGGTGTAGTCGACCGTGACCCCGGCGAGGCCCTTCTTGATGTCTGCGTCGGTCTTGCCTGGCTCGGTCATGTCACTCCTTCGTGGCGGTGGTACCACCGCGGTTGTTCTCGAGACTGAAGTTGAAAACCCCACTGTCGAAGCTGTTGTAGCCCTCGTAGTCGACGAGTTCGTACAGCCGCGCACGGGTTTGCATGGTCGACACCTCTGGTTGCAGAGTACCCGCATCGACGAGGGTATCGAGTGCGCGCTCCGCGGCACCCATGGCTATGCGCAGCAGGCTCACGGGGTAGATGACGATGCGCACACCGACATCCTGAAGCTGCTCGGTGGTGAACAGGTCGCTCTTGCCGAACTCGGTCATGTTGGCGAGCACGGGAACGTCGAGCGCCTTCACCATGGTCTCGAACTCGCCCAGGTCGGCCATGGCCTCGGCGAAGATGACGTCGGCTCCGGCATCCGCCAGCTGCTTGGCGCGGGTGACGGATGCGCCCAGGCCATCGACCGCGCGGATGTCGGTGCGGGCGATGATGAGCGTGTTCGGGTCGCGACGGCCCTCGACGGCGGCCTTGATGCGCTTGATCGCGGTGTCGTCGTCGACGACGGCCTTGCCGTCGAGGTGACCACAGCGCTTCGGGTTGATCTGGTCTTCGATGTGGAAACCGGAGATGCCGGCATCTTCGAGCTCCTGCACCGTGCGGGCAACGTTCATCGGCTCGCCGAAGCCGGTGTCGGCGTCGATGATCGTCGGCAGGTCGGTCATGCGGCTGATCTGCCTGCCGCGACCGGCGACCTCGGTGAGAGTGGTGAGGCCGATGTCGGGCAGGCCAAGGTCGGCGGAGAGCACCGCACCCGAGATGTAGACGCCCTCGAAGCCCTTGTCCTGAATGAGGCGTGCGCTGAGCGGGTTGAACGCACCCGGGAAGCGCAGCAGGCCGTCGCCCGCGAGAGCGTCACGCAGGTTCTGCCGCTTCTGTGCGGCGGTGACGGTGGTGTACAGCATCAGAAGAGTCCCTTCGGGCCGACGGGCAGGC
>DAOMOV010000052.1:7990-10476 GCA_035444505.1 Terrimesophilobacter sp. | reverse complement strand
AGAGGTTCTCGGCACGCTCCATGATCGTCAGGAGGGTCGTCATGCTGGCGACCTCCTCGACCTGTTCGCGCAGGAACCACAGCATCGCCTGCTCGCCGAGCGCATCCGTCTCGGCCCGTGCCGCGGCGAAAAGGCGCTCGATCTGCTCGGTGACGCGCTTCTCCTGTGCGAGGGCAAGAGCGATGGGTTCGGTCTCGTCTTTGAAGTCGTTCTTCACCTCGGGCACGCCCGGGATCGTGACACCAAGGTCGCGGTCAAGACGGTACTGCACGAGCATCATGGCGTGGTTTCGCTCTTCGATGGCCTGCTGGTAGAAGTGGCGCGCGAGCTGCGGCAGGTCGCGGTTGTCGTACCAGACGGCGATCGCGATGTACTGCTGCGCGGCCTCGAACTCGTGGCCGATCTGCTCGGTGAGCAGCTGGTCGAAGGTGGGGGTCTTCTTAGCCATGGGTTGAGGCTAGTGCGTGAAGCCCCGAATTTCATCCAAGGTTAGGCTGTGCTCTCCCGGTCGGTCTCGGCGGCGCGGATGTCTGCCTGCAGTTGCCGCAGGCGTGAGCGCAGCGCGCGCTCAGCATCGAGCCCCTGGGCGCGCGCGGACGTGACGAGGGTGAGGAGCAGGCCGCCGAGCTCGTGCTCGGTAACGGGAACCGAGGCATCCGGAACCGTGGCCGTCTCGACCCCGAGGGCGGCGGCTTTGCCCACGAGCTTGTCGGCGAGGAGAAGGGAGGGCATGCGTTCGGGCACCCCGTCGAGGGTGGAGGAGCGGTGCGGTTTCTCTTCGGCCTTGAGGGTCTCCCAGTTGGCCATGACCTCGTCGGGGGTGTCGGCGACGGCGTCGGCGAAGACGTGCGGATGGCGGCCGACCATCTTGGCGGTCATGCGGGCGGCGACGTCCTCGATGGTGAACGATTCGCCGGGGGTGTGCTTGGCGATATCGGCGTGGAAGATGACCTGGTAGAGCACGTCGCCGAGCTCCTCGATGAGGTCGTCGCGGTCGCCCGATTCGATGGCGTCGACGAGTTCAAAGGTCTCCTCGATGAGGTACCGCACAAGCGACTCGTGGGTCTGCTCGCGGTCCCACGCGCAGCCGCCGGGGGCGCGGAGGCGCTCGAGCACCCCGATGAGTTCGTCGAGTTTGGGGTGCGGTCCGACGGCGGGGTGGCTCATGCACCCATCCTGCCACCGGGTGTGCCGCCCGCCCGTCGGGTGTCCCAAATGAAGGCATTCGCGCCGCCGCAGCCGAAAGTTGCCTGTATTTTGGGGTGGCGGGCGCGGCGGTGCCTTCGTTTGGGGCAGGTGGGCGGTTGTGGTGGCGGTGGGACGGCGGGCGTGGTTCAGTTAACAGTGCTGGCGGTGTGCGAGCGGATGCGGAGGGTCTAAGTGTCGTTTCAGGCTTACCTTGATGCGGTGGAGAAGAAGACGGGGCTCACCCCGCGCGAGCTGGTGGCGCGCGCGACGGAGCGAGGGTTCGGAACGGACACGAAGGCGACCCCGATCTTGGAGTGGCTCGCGGAGGAGTACGGGCTCGGCCGGGGTCACGGGATGGCGATGGTGCACGTGATCACGAAGGGCGACCAGATATCGTCGAAGCACGTCGGCTCGGGCGGCACGCACAGTGACCCGAAGGACCAACTGTGGCTCGACGGAGTGGCGACGAAACCTGAGGGGCACTGATCGCCCGGCTGGGCGACGAGGAGGCGACGCTCCTGGAGGAGCGCCTCATCCGCGGCATGCGCGGCACCGTGCTGGAGATCGGGGCCGGCGAGGGCGCGAACTTCGGGTTTCTCGACGAGTCGGTCGAGTGGATCGGCCTCGAACCCGACGCGGGCGACGTGGAGGAGCTGCGTCGCAAGGCGGAGCGGTGGGGGCGCAAGCGGGAGCCGCTCGCGGCGTCGGCGGAAGACATCCCGCTGCCCGATGAGAGCGTCGACGGGGTGCTGAGCACGCTCGTGTTCTGCTCGGTGAGCGACCCGGCTGCGGCGCTGGCGGAGGTGCGGCGGGTGCTGCGCCGAGGCGGTGAGCTCGTGTTCGTGGAGCATGTGGCGGCCAGGCCCGGCAGCGTGCTGCGGTGGGTTCAGGGTGTGGCGTCGCCGCTGTCGAGCCGGCTGGACCGGGGGTGCCGCTTCGACCGGGAGACGGTGGCGAGCATCCGCTCTTCTGGTCTTGAGGCGGTGGAACTGCACGAGTACCGGCTGCCGTCGGGGCTGGGGTTCACGGTGCCGTTCGTGGCGGGTCGCGCACGGAAGGTGTGAGCGGGCTCGGCCCCACGCGCGTCCCAAATGAAGGCGCTGACACCGTCGGCGGCTGAAGTGGCCTGTGTTTTCGGGGTCGGCATCCGTGATCACCTTCATTTGGGACGGCGTCGGGCGCTCAGATCACTCACGGGCGGCGGGCTGAGAGTATGGAGGCATGCTTCCCGTCGGCGCGCCGTTCACACCGTGGGCTGCTGGGGCGGCACTCGTGGTCGTGATGGGGTTCTTGGTGTG
>DAOMOV010000052.1:0-7980 GCA_035444505.1 Terrimesophilobacter sp. | reverse complement strand
CGAGTACCACCTGTTCAAGCGGTACCGAAGCACGGTGCGTCGACAGCGGATGCTGCGCAAGTGGCTGCGGGAGTCCCTCGCCCTGCTGGGTGGGTCGGCCCTGGTGCTTCTGGGGCTGTCGTTCGCGCATGTGGCTCCGCTGTTGGCGGCGGTGGAGCGGTGGCCGTGGATGGTGTGGCTGAGGGACCAGGTCACGAGCGGCGGCAGCTTCGTGCGGGGTGCCCTGATCGGTGCGGCCATCGGTGTCGTGGTGCTGGTGGTGTGGGCGGTGTTCTGGGCGCGGACGAAGAACGATGATGAGGGTGACGGCCCCGCGCAGATCGACACGCTGGGTGACATCGCGGCGCTGCTGCCGCGCAACCGGGCGGAGTTGAAGTACGGCTGGGGGCTGTCGATAAACGCGGGGGTGGTGGAGGAGCTGCTGTTCCGGCTGGCGCTGCCGGCCCTGCTGTTCGCGGTGTGGCCGAACGCCGTGTTTGCAGTGGTGGTGAGCCTGGTGCTGTTCGCGGGGATGCACGCCTACCAGGGGCTCGGCGGGGTGCTGGGGACGCTCGTGTTCGGGGCTCTGATGATGGCGGTGTTCCTGCTGACGGGCAGCATCCTGTGGCCGATCATTCTGCACGCGTTGTTCGATCTGCGGTCGCTGGTGCTGATCCCGATGGTGGTGCAGAAGGTGCACCGGGTGGTGTGACCGGATCGGGGGCTAGGTGATGTTGGTGGCGAGGCCTGCGGATGCTGCGGCGAGTCGGTTGTCGTTGGTCCAGAGTTGTTCGCAGCCGTGCATTTGGGCCGCAGCGAGGTGCAGTGCGTCGGGGGTGCGGATGCCGTGGTGCGCGCGTAGTTCGGCTGCGCGCAGGTAGTGCTGTGGTTCGAGGTCGAGCTGCCTGAATTGTTTTAGTGCGCGTAGGTAGTGGTCGTGCAGGGCACGGTTGTTGTCGCGGAGGGGGCCGACGAGGCACTCGAGTGTGACGAGTGGGCTGATGGCGACGTCGGTGTCCCCTGCGCTTTCCAAATTCTGCCGCACGGTGTCTCCTCGTGGGCTGTGGTCTTCGATGGCGTAGATGATGATGCAGGAGTCGAGGTAGATCACTCCCAGCCCTCGCGTTCGCGGGATATCTGCTGGTCGATCTCTTCAGGGGTGCGCGTCGCGGCGCGGGTGGTGGGGTTTTCTCTGATCCACTGTGCGGCGTTTCGGGCGGTGTGGTTGGGGTGGTCGATTGCGCTGAGTTTGGCGACGGGTTTTCCGCGGTTGGCGATGATGATGTCGTTGCCGTCGCTGGCGGCGGCGATGAGTTTGGAGAGGTTGTTGCGTGCGTCGAGGATGTTGACTGTTTTCATGGGACCCTCCAATTCAATGGCTAACTTACTTAGCCATTATATCTTGGGGGGCTGACCCAGCCGGGAATGTTTATTGTCCGATTGCTGGTTGTACTCCTTATCGCGTGAGACACAGATGTCTCGCCTCGAACCTCAGGGAACCACCAATGTTCATTGCACTCTGGGTCGTCAACGGCCTTCTCGCCGCAGTTTTCTTGTTCGCTGGGGCTTCCAAGCTGGTGAAGCCGAAGGATGACCTCGTGAAGATGGGGATGGGCTACGCGGAGGACTTCACGGGCGTCCAGATGAAGCTGATTGGTGCGGCTGAGGTTCTGGGGGCGTTGGGTTTGATTCTGCCTCTGCTGCTGGGTGTCGTTCCGGTTCTGACGCCGATCGCCGCGGCCGGCCTAGCACTACTGATGGCGTCGGCGGTTGGCGTGCATATCCGTCGCAAGGAGATGTTTGTGCCCCCGCTGGTGCTCGGGCTGCTGGCGGCGGCGAGCGCGGTGCTCGGTTTTCTAGTCGTGCTGGGGTAGCCCGCCGACGGGCGATTAGTCGGCTGTCGCTTCGTCTTCGTTCGGTGGGTAGGTGACGGTGAGCCCGTCGACGTGGGCGAAACTGGTGAGCTTGTGGGGGCGGGCATCCTTTTCGCTCATGATGTCGAGTACGGTGTGGCCCCGCACGAGGAGGGCGTCGCCGATGAGTGAGCGGTGGCAGCGCCACGGCACGGCTTCGGCGCACATGATGGCGGCGGGGTCTTGCGCTTGGGCGAGGTCGATGAGGTTCTGGATGCCGTCGGCGAACTCGTCGGTCTGCATGTAGTCGGCGTACCCCCGGAATGAGGTGTTGCGCCACCCTTTGTTGGGCGACTCTTTGCGGGAGTGTCGCAGCCCGCCGAGCTCGCCGAGACGCTGGTACCGGATGCCGGCCTTCTCGAGGCTGCCGGGCAGCTGGTCTTCACCGAACTGCGGGTTGTGGCGAGACTTGGGGATGCTGCGCACGTCGACGAGGGTGCGGATGCCGTGCGCGCTCAGGATGGCGACAAACTCGTCGATCGGGTGCGTCGAGTGCCCGACCGTGAAGATGGTGGTCACGTTCGACAGGCTACGCGTGTTTTCGGTGACGAACGCTCCGGATTGAAGTACGTTTATGGCGAAAGTCGCTGGTAGGTGACAGTATCGCCATACGAGGCAAGCGTCTCACTTTCGACCCGGGGAGATGAATCAAGCGGTGAAAGAAACGACCAACAGGCCGCTCGTCTTGAAGTTCGGCGGATCGCTGGTCGAACAGCTGGGCGCACAGCTATATCCATCTGTGACGGCAACTGTAGCCGAGCTAATAAGTAACGCATGGGACGCCGACGCCAATAACGTTTGGGTGGAAATTCCGTTCGACGAAGACTGGAGCAGCGCATCCGCACAAATCTCGGTGATTGACGACGGCCACGGCATGACTCGGACCCAGGCCCAAGACGCCTACTTAGTAGTTGGAAGGCGCAAGAGGTTCAGTTCGCTGGGCGACCGTTCTGAAGGCGGCCGCTTGGTTCACGGCAGAAAAGGCATCGGCAAGCTCGCCGCTTTTGGCACCGCCGGTTACCTGGAATGCACGACTCTTCGCGACGGGGTTTTGACATCGTTCGGGATTGACTATGACGAACTGCGGCGACTCAACCCCGACCAGGATTACTACGTAGACCCAATTACGCCTATTGACCCAATAGTTTCGCCCGACGGATTCGAGCTGCAGCATGGCACCCGTGTTCGGCTGTCGTCCTTACGGGTCCGGCGAAAGATCTCAGCCGAGAGTTTTCGTCTTTCGATGTCCCGCCGGTTTGCCATTCGCGAGATGACTGTGTGGATCAATGGCACGCCGCTGGAGCGATTCGATATGCCTCTGCAGTTTCGGCTTCCAGATCACGCGATCCCCAACGAGGCGATCTTGGATCCCGATGGCTGGGCGAGGGAAACCATGAAGTCTGGAGACGAAGTTCGTTGGTGGATCGGGTTTACTGAAAAGCCCTTGACCGAAGGTGACCAGCAGGGGATAAGTGTCCTTGCTCGCCAGAAAATGGCGCAGCGCCCATTCAAGTTCGAAAGGGCGGCGGGGACGACTGCCCAGCTCGGTTACGAGTACCTCGTAGGCGAAGTCGAAGCGGACTGGCTTGATCAAGGCGATGATATCGACACCGACTACATTCAGAGCAATCGAGACCAGATTCAGGTTGAGGATCCTCGGCTCGATGAATTCATGAAGTGGGGTCGCGAGCGCCTGGCGTGGGCTCTCCGAGCACGGCAGTCTCTGCGCGAAAACGCAATGGCAGAGCAGCTGACGGCCAATCCCGAACTCTCCGAAATAATCGGGACCTCAACATCCCGAGACCGGCGAGCGCTTCAAAAAGTGGCCGAACGGCTTATGAAGGTTCCAGAAATAGAGCTCGGCACCGTGAACCAAATCATGAAAACTGTGATGAACACGCGGGCGGAAGCTCAATTGAAAACTCTAGCGCGCGATATAGACGAGCTCGATCGCGGAGAAGCCTCACGGATGGTAAGGCTCGCTGAAGAGATCGACGCAATAGATTCCGCTCGCATAGTCGCAACTATCGAGGCTCGTGTTGAGATCCTCACAAAACTCATAGCGCAGATTGAGTCTGGAGACCCACCAGACACACTGCAGGACTTTGCCCGATCAGAACTTTGGATAGTAGACCCGCGCCTGCACTTGCTAAGCACGGGACGATCAATTGACCACCCGGATATCCGAGCGCTCAAGAAACCTACCCACGATCAATTAGTCGTACTTGCCCCTGATGAGGATGCAGAGCTGGATGAAATTGTCGTTCTTCTTGCAGCTGGATATCATCCTGCGAATCGAACGATCGACTCACTTATGGTTGACAGATTCACAGATTTCACAAGTTCAATCGAAGAACAATACGCGAGTCACTCTGGCTCGCCAATAGTGCGGGGGGTCATCGTTGCGCCTGCCTTTGTTCCGGGAGTGCCTTCGGTAACACGGTCGTCCCGCCTTCGGATTTCAACTACGACATGGCAGGAGACGCTGCTCAACTCCAGGGAGCTCCACCTCGGGTGGAAGCGAGTTAGTCTCAAGCGATCATCGCCGGAAGGTTGACTCTTGAGTGCCGCGCAGATTGTTCATGCATCAACGCGTACTGCGATCGACCTATTCGCCGGAGCCGGTGGCGCGACACAGGGACTGGCAGAGTCCGGAATACGTGTTCTCGGCGCGGTCGAAATCGAAAGGCACGCGGCAGCGTCTTATCGTGCCAATCACGCCGACGTACGGCTGTGGCAACAAGATATTCGCTCTCTACCCGCTCAGGAAATGCGACGAGAACTTGGTTTGGAGCCGGGGGAGCTCACGTTGCTAAAAGCCTGCCCACCGTGTCAGGGATTCTCGTCCCTTGCGGACGGCGGGTCAACCCGAGATGACCCTAGAAATGAACTGGTAGTCGACACAGTAAGATTCGTACGCGCCTTTCGACCCAAGATCGTGCTCGTCGAGAATGTTCGCGGGCTAGCACGCGACCCGCGATCCGAAAGAATCCGGGCCGCCCTAGGGTCGCTCGGTTATTCATCCAGGAACTATCTCGTAGACGCAACGGACTTTGGCGTACCCCAAAGGAGAAAGCGCTTCATAATGCTCGCAGTCCGCGGCAAGAGGCGTGGCCTCCCCGACCGCTTGGATACCGGGAGTTCGGGGGTTGCGACTGTAAGAACAGCCTTCTCAAAACTAGAGAGGCAGATATCCGACAGCGATCCCCTTCACGAAGAGGTCGAAGTTAGCGAGATAGTCCGCCGACGAATCGAGGCGGTTCCAATTGGTGGTGACCGTTTCGATCTCCCGACAGAACTCCAGCTTGAATGCCATCGAAAGCTAACAGGTGGATCAAGTCGCGGTGCCTCGGGTTCTTACGGGCGGCTCAAATGGGACGAGCCTGCGCCTACGATGACGACGCGCTGCACGACCCCAGCTTGTGGTTCGTTCATACATCCCGATTTGAACAGGCCTATCACTTTGCGCGAAGCAGCCGCGATCCAAACATTTCCCGCGGACTATAAGTTCGTCGGCGGCCGGGTTGCCGTAGCGAGTCAGATTGGCAATGCGGTGCCCATACTCATGGCTCGAAATATAGCTTCGGCGGCACTCCAAATTGTGGAATCCTGAGGAGCCATCCATGAAGGTGCCTGTCGCAAAGTCCGTGGAAGTGAGCACGATATGCGGCTAGTTCTTCCACCACGAATCCTCCTAGCGGACATCGGGGACGTTGCGATTACGGGGCCAAACTCAAAAACTCTTGAAGTGGAGCTCGCTTCATCCGCCGGGGAGATCCATCCCATGGTGCTTTGTATGTTGTCGGCTCTCGATAGAGCTCACGACGCTACGCGAGTCTTTAAAAAAGGAACGATGTGCAGTCCATCAGAGATTTCCGCGTTTGCCAGGATGGAGCCTTTAAATCGACTCAATGTGGAGAATCTGACTGATCAAGTTCACGAAGAAGGCGCCGGGGCTTACATCCCCGTTCGACAAATCAAGAAGAACAAAGAGATGACTGAGTTCGCTACGGACTTTGTTCCGCTCCTTCACACCGGAGTTGAGCAATCGAACGCAGTGAAGTATGTCTTGTGGGAATTGATACGTAACGTCCTCGAACACGCAGGCAGTTTGGACGGGGCGTTTGCCGCGGCGGAGGTTGCGCTCGATGGCACGATACGCGTGGGCGTTGCAGACACCGGTATTGGCGTCCTGGCAAGCATTAGCCGTTTCCACTCCGCCCGGGATGAGAGCCGCGCAATCGGCCTGGCTCTCGGCCCCGGGGTCTCGGGCACAACGTCCAAGTACGGTGGGAACGAGCAGAATGGTGGCGCCGGCCTGTTCTTTATGAAGGCAATGGCCTCTCTCGCGCGCCAGCACATGGTCGTCGTAAGTGGTTCCACAGTCATGTGCATGCGCCCTCAGTCTGCGGAGCTACCCGTTGTGAATCCGGAGCTCTCAAGTGACGATGTCAGATGGTCGAGCCTCGAGACTCCGTTTCCCGGTACTGCAGTCGGCGTGGACGTCTCGCTGCGCGACTCCGACGAATTCAAGAAACTGCTCGCGGAAATTGGACAGATCTATCACGCTAATGTGAGGGCAAAAGCACGAGAGGCGAGGAAGGCGAGGTTCACTTGAGAATCTACGCTTCGGTCGGTACCTTCGCGGGAGACAAGGACGCTGCCGCGCATATTCGCGACACGTATCTGAAACGTCAATTGGAACAAGGAAACGCTGCAATCCTCGACTTTCGAGGCGTGGAACTGGCTACGCAATCATTCATCCACGCTTTGGTCGCCGCCGCCATCCGAAGCGATGCATCAACTCTGGATCTCATCGAATTCAAGAATTGCAACGAAACTGTCCGAGAGATTATTCAGATTGTGGTCGACTATGCGCAGGATGATTTCGGTGTCGAGTCGGACCAATAGAGAAGAGGCACCGTCGCGCTCGAATCGCTGACCAACTACCTACGGAACCACAACCACCTTGCCGGCGGCACGGCCCTCCGCGAGGTAAGCGATCGCATCCGGAGCCTCATCCAGGGTGAAGGTACGATCGACCGCCGCACGCAGCGACCCCGCAGCCAGCAGCTCGCCCAGCCGAATCAGGTCGTCGCGGGACTCCGTCGCCATCAGACCCAGCAGCTTCTGCTTGCCGCGCATCGACGTGAACGGAGCAGCGAGAGTCCGACCGAAAAGGCCGAATACGCGCCCGCCACCCTCACCCCCGACGATCACCAGCACACCGCGCTCCGTCAACAGCTCACGCGACTCCGCGAGCGAACGACCACCCGCCGTCTCGATCACCACATCGAAGCGACCGGTGACCGCATCCCTCGTGTAATCGACAACCTCATCCGCACCGAGCGAACGCACCAGCGAAACCTTCGACGTGCTGCACACCCCCGTCACGTGCGCCCCGAAAAGCTTCGCCAGCTGCACCGCGAACGAACCCACACCACCGCCGGCGCCGATCACCAGCACACGACGACCCTCACCGTCACCGACCCCCTCAAGCCCAGCAGCGCGCAGCGCCTGCAACGCCGTGTACCCCGCCATCGGCGTTGCCGCCGCCTGCTCAAAGGGCACCCCCACCGGCAGCGGTGCCAGGCGCTTCGGCGTCGACAGCGCCAGCTCAGCGAACGAGCCCCGCGCCGAACCGAACACCTCATCGCCCACCGCGACACCCGTCACCTCCGAGCCCACAGCCTCGACGACACCCGCAACGTCAACACCGCGCGTCGCCACCTTCGGTCGCCGCAGACCCAGGAACAGCCGCGAGAACGTCGGTTCCCCGTCATCATGTGCCAGTCCGCCATGTTCACGCCCGCCGCGCGCACCCGCACCAACACCTCACCCGCCGCGGGCGACGGCACCCCCACCTCGCGCACCGACAGCACCTCCGCCGAACCGTACGCATCCTGCATCACTGCCTTCATCTCTTACCCTTCGTCTCGCCCGACGCCGCACCGGCATCCGGGTACTGAAAGACCTCATCCAGCGGCACACCAAAGACCTGCGCGATCTGGAACGCCATCTCCAGCGACGGCGAATACTTGCTCTGCTCGATCGCGATGATCGTCTGCCGCGTCACACCCACCCGCTC
>DAOMOV010000051.1:0-10655 GCA_035444505.1 Terrimesophilobacter sp. | reverse complement strand
AGCCTTTCTCGCGGCATGCCCGCCGCCTCGGCCTGCGCGACCCGATCGCGCAAGAAGCCGATGACGTCGGTGACGACATCCGCGTACTCGGGTTTGGGCGGCTCTGCGCGCGGAGGCGACATGCTGTGCGTAACGACGAGCGTTGCCTCCGTTTCTGCCACCGTCCGGGCCATCAGCGGGTCGAACAGGCCGCTCGTGTCGTTGATCACCGCCGCACCAGCCCGTATCGACTCTCGGGCGACGGTCGCGTTGAACGTGTCGACCGAGATGACCACATCGGATGCCGCGGCGATCGCCTCCACGACGGGCACGACCCGGTCGAGCTCCTCCTCGACGCCGACGACCGGCCCGCGACCGAATGGAACACCCCCGATGTCCACCCAGTCGGCGCCCTGCTCCGCGGCCCGCACACACGCCTCCACGGCTCGGTCGAGAGCGAACGTGCGTCCCTTGTCGTAGAAGGAGTCCGGGGTGCGGTTGACCACCGCCATCACCGCGACCTGCCGCTCGAAGTCGAACGTGCGCTTCCCAATGGTGCGGATCACCGTGTCATCACCGTGTCATCACCTAGACATCCTCCAACGGCACGGACGGGTCGGTCAATCGCGCCTCATCCACGACCGTGCCGGAACGGATGAGCCGCTGAACCTGCTCGTTCACATCCCACACGTTGACGTTCATGCCCGCAACCACGACTCCGTCTCGCAGCCAGAACGCGACGAACTCACGGCTCGCCGGATCCCCCCTGTAGACGACCTTCGCGCCCTTCGTGAGCGCGCCGTACCCGGAATACTCCATGCCGACGTCGAACTGGTCAGTGTAGAAGTAGGGGATGTCGTCGTAGCTCTCGGCCTGATCAAGCATTCCGCGCGCCGCCGCCTTTCCCTCCCCGATCGCGTTCGCCCAGTGCTCGCTGCGCAGCCGCATGTTCGCGAGCGGGTGGAACGCGTTCGCGACGTCACCGGCGGCGAAGATGTCGGGGTTGCTCGATCGCATCGACTCGTCGACGGCGATGCCGTTCTCCGTCATGAGCCCCGCATCGTCGGCGAGCGCCAGGTTCGGCACCACGCCGACCCCGATGAGCACGAGGTCTGCGGGAATCACCTCACCGTCGGCGAGCGCGACCCCCGCGACACTGCCCCCCTCGCCGACGATGCGGTCGACCGTCACCTCGGTGCGCAGGTCAACGCCGTGCTCTCGGTGAAGCCCGGCGAAGACCTCACCCAGCTCGTCGCCGATCGCGTTCGCGAGCGGAATGGGGTCGCGTTCGAGAATCGTCACCTCGTTGCCGAGCTCGCGCGCCGTGGCGCCCACCTCCATGCCGATCCATCCGGAACCGATGAGAACGAGCCGCCGGCCCCCACCGGCGAGTTCGGCCTTGAGCGAGTTCGAGTCGTCGATCGTGCGCAGGTAGTGCACACCCGCGAGTTCGGCTCCATCGATGGTGAGGATGCGCGGACTCGAGCCCGTTGCCAGCAGCAGCTTGTCGTAGTGCAGCGACTCGCCCGCGGCGAGCTCGACCTGCTGTGCGATCGGGTCGACTCCGTAGACCTTCGTGCCCGTGCGCACCTCGATGCGGTTGTCGGCGTACCACTCGCTGGGGTGCGCGTAGACGGCGTCGAGGCTCTCCTTGCCCGCGAGAAAGCCCTTTGACAGCGGTGGACGAATGTAGGGCTCGTGATCCTCCGCAGCGATGATGCGGATGCTTCCCCCGAATCCCTGCGCCCGCAGTTCCTCCGCCGCAGACACCGCCGCGAGCCCTCCCCCGACGATGATGAAGTCCCTCTTCTCGGCCATGTTCGACATTCCTCTCCTGCTTACCTAGTTCTACGTCTCTGCTTCGAGCGGGTCAACCACTCACTCGTCACCGCGGTGGTGAACGCCGGGCATGCTCGATAGCCGGAACAGCGCAAGGGCGCCGACGAGCAAACCGAAGTCACGGAGCGCGATATCGAAGTTGTGGCCGCTGAACAGCAGATTGACGATGACGCCGGTAAGCCACACCGCCACGATCAGTGAGCCGTACCGGGGGGCGATGAGCACCGTGAGGCTGGCGGCGATTTCCAGGGCACCAACAAAGTACAGGAACTGGTCTGCGTTGATGAGCAGAGCCTCGTTGACGATGGGCGCAATGTACGCGGACCAATCGGTGAGGACATTGAGAAACTTGTCCAAGCCGAACAGGATTGGGGCGACGGTGAAGACGATTCGAAGCAACCAGTATGCCTGCGACGCTGGGTCCTTGGACCAGCTCGTGGCTCGCTCGGTCTCGGAAAGCGTGACGGTCATTGTGGTGTCCTTTCGATGTTTGTGAGTTGAGGGTAATCTTGATTTCCTTCTTTTGTCAAGAAAACTGTTTTTAGAGTGTAGGATAGAACCATGAACGGCTCAAGAACCAGCGCCATCACCGCGATCGCGGCACTCGGCGACCCGCTGCGTCGCGAACTCGCGACCTTCGTCTACGACAGTGCTCAACCCGTCAGCCGCGACGACGCGGCGGCAGCACTGGGAATCGCACGAAGCACCGCAGCCTTCCACCTGGATCGGCTGGTCAGTGACGGCGTGCTCAATGTCGAGTACAAGAGGCTCAGCGGCAAGACGGGCCCTGGTGCGGGGCGACCTGCAAAGCTCTATCGACGCGTGGACGAAGAGATCTCTGCCTCCATCCCCCCTCGTCACTACGACCTCGCCGCGGAACTCTTCGCCGAGAGTGTCAGCCGAGCCGAGAACGAAGGCATGCCCGTGCGTGAGGCTCTCGACGAAGTGGCGAACGAAACCGGGGCCACGATTGGCGCCACCGCCGAGTCCCTCACCGCCGCGCTCACGGCGGGAGGATACGAGCCCCGAGATGACGGGGAGGGCGGGCTGTATCTCACGAACTGTCCGTTCCACAGTCTCACCAGGCGGCACTCAGAACTCATCTGCACTGCCAACGTCGCGCTTGTCACGGGCCTTGCCCGTGGCGCCAATGACACGGACAACGAGATCTGCCAGGTGCCTCCCGTCGACGGGCGCTGCTGCGTTCGGGTCGTGCCCCGCGACCGCAGCTCGACCGACTAGGGCCGAAGCTCACCCGTGAACGCCTTGGTGACGGTGAGTGAGCCGACCGCCTGAACGCCGCGCATGGTCATGCACGTGTGCTCCGCCTCGATCACGACGCTCACTCCGCGGGGCGCGAGCTGCTCCTCGAGATAGTCGGCGATCTGCTTGGTGAGTCGCTCCTGCACCTGAAGGTCCCGAGCAAACAGTTCGACAGCGCGCGCCAGCTTGGAGAGCCCGACGAGACGCTCACCGGGCAGGTATCCGATGTGTGCGACGCCGCGGAAGGGCAACAGGTGATGCTCACACAGCGACGTGAAGGGGATGTCTCGAACGAGAACCAGCTCGTCGTAGCCCTCATCGTTGGGAAAGGTCGTGAACTCGAACTCGTGGGGAGTGAGCAGCTCGATGAGGCTCGCGGCGACGCGGCGCGGGGTGTCGGCAAGGTGTTCCGTCGCGACGTCCCGCCCGAGCGCGGTGAGCAGCTCTGCAACCGCCGCCTCGGCACGCACTCGCTGAACAGTTCGACTCGATTCCGCATCCGGATCAACCGCGTGCAGCGGAACCGTTGGCGTCTCTCGCAGCGTCGCGTAGCTCATCGTGCCTCCACAGGGTGTTGCGTCAACGGGAGTGTGTCGTCAACGGGCGCGCCCGCGCCTACTGCGACTGTACGCCTCAGAAGTTTCTTTTGTCAAACTTATTCGTTTTAGAAATTCCCGTACCACCGTGTGCGCGAGGGCGCCACCGCCTAGCCTGTGACCGTGGTGCCGCAGCGCCAGCAGTCCGTCGGCAGCTGTGCCTCGATGAGCGCACCGCACTCCTCGCACACGCTCTCAAGCCAGCACACCGCATCCCCGTTGGATGTGAATGCCTGCGATTCGATCTCGCTCATTCCACCAGTGTGCTCTCGCCCGTTACACCGAGCAACAAGCGTTCAGGTTTCACTCAGCAAACGCGCAGATACTGGCCGCATGAGCGATGGACCCAAGATTCTCATTGTCGATGACGAGCCCAACATCCGTGACCTGCTTACGACAAGCCTGCGATTCGCCGGCTTCGCCGTCAGAGCAGTCGGCAATGGTGCCGGGGCGATATCCGCCGTACTCGAAGAAGAACCCGACCTCATCATCCTCGATGTCATGCTCCCCGACATGAACGGCTTCGGCGTCACCAAGCGCCTGCGATCGAGCGGCTACACCTCGCCGATCCTCTTCCTCACCGCCAAAGACGACACGGAAGACAAGATCACCGGACTCACCGTCGGCGGCGACGACTACGTCACCAAACCCTTCAGCCTCGACGAGATCGTCGCCCGCATCAAAGCCATCCTGCGACGCACCATGCAAGACGACGAAGAAGCCATCATCCGCACCGGCGACCTCACCATGGATCAGGACACCCACGAGGTCACCATCGGCACCACCCCCATCGAACTGAGCCCCACCGAGTTCAAACTCCTGCGCTACCTCATGCTCAACCCCAACCGTGTGCTCAGCAAAGCCCAGATCCTCGACCACGTGTGGGAGTACGACTTCAACGGCGACGCCGGAATCGTCGAAAGCTACATCTCCTACCTGCGCCGCAAACTAGACCAGTACACCGAGGAGCCGCTCATCCAAACCAAGCGCGGCTTCGGCTACATGCTCAAAGCCGGCAAAGCCTGACCCGGTGCTGCCACCGCCCGATAGCCTGAAACCCTCATGCTCGACAAGCTTTCGCAACGGTGGAGTTCGGTGTCACTGCGCACCAAGATCACGGGAGTCACCGTACTCCTCGTGACCGTTGGGCTGCTCGTCGCTGGTATCGGCACCCTCACCGTGCTGCGCAACTACCTCATCAACGAGGCAGACCTCAAGATCAAGAACCTCGCCACCGAACTCGAGCAAGTCCCCATCAGCATGTACACCGCCTGCCAGAGCGCCCGGGGTGCCGGCAGCTACTACGTCGCGATACTGAGCCAAGTCGGAAGCAAGATCTGCACCAACCGTGCGGACACCCAGGCCCAGCCGGACGTCTCCGAAATGTCCATCGACTACGTGTTCGAACGCGGTGGTCAACCGGCGACAGTGTGGGATGAAGCCCACCTGCAGCAGTGGCGCGTCGTCGCAGTGCCCTTCACCGACACACCATCCGACGCGAAGGTAACGCTCGCGATAGGGCTGAATCTCGCCGACGTGAACGGCATCATCGGGCAGTACTCCGCGATCTTCCTCGGCTTCGGGCTCAGTGTCGTCATCCTTGGAGCTGCACTCACCCGACTCCTTGTCACCGCCGCATTCACTCCCCTGCGCGAAGTCGAGGCGACCGCCGCCGCGATTGCCGACGGAGACTTCAGTCAACGCCTCGCCGGAGCCACGCCCAACACCGAGGTCGGACGCCTCAACCGTTCACTCAACACCATGCTCAATCGCATCGACCGCGCCTTCGCCGACCGTGCCCGCACCATCGACCAGATGCGTCGCTTCGTCGGTGACGCGAGCCACGAACTGCGAACACCGCTCGTGTCGGTGCGCGGATACGCCGAGCTGTACCGCATGGGCGCCCTGCAGAGCGACGAAGAGATCGCGCAGGCCATGGAACGCATCGAAAAGGAAGCCCTGCGCATGGGAGAGCTCGTTGAGGACCTCCTCTCGCTCGCTCGCCTCGACGAAGCGAAACCGCTGCAACTCACCCCCGTCGATCTCGTGCCCCTCGCCCGGGATGCTGCGCTCGACGCCATGGCCTACGACCCCGACCGCGACGTCACCGTCATCACCCCCGAGCCGATCAGAGTCCCGGCACCACCGATCGAAGACACCCAGCCGGTTGCGACCGTTCTGACTCGCAAGCGCGGAGTCTCCACAGCAACCGGCCCGATCTCGTTGGCAGGAGCGACAATCGCCCGGCTTCGGTCGCGACGGCGCACCCACTCGCCGATGGCCACCCCCATAGTCGAGCCCGAGGTCTCCGTCGATCAGCCCGCCGTCGTCATGGCCGAGGAGAACAAGATCCGTCAGGTGCTCACCAATCTCATCGGAAACGCGATGCGATTCTCACCGAACGGCAGCCCACTGGAGCTTGTGGTGCAGGTCGACGGTGTGCGCCGCGTCGCCACGCTCGACGTTGTCGACCATGGTGATGGCGTGCCGCCGCAAATTCGGGACAAAATCTTTCAGCGATTCTGGCGCGCCGACACCTCGCGCACGCGCGAGACCGGCGGCAGTGGTCTGGGGCTCGCCATTGTCGCCGGCCTCGTCGCTGCCCACAAAGGCTCCGTAGAGGTGCTGGACACCCCAGGGGGTGGAGCCACGTTCCGGGTCTCCCTTCCACTCCTCCCCACGAACGAGAACTAAGCAGTCATCCACAGGCGGCCGGGACTTCACGCCCCGGTACAGCACTGCCTGCATACCGTGGGGAACACACCGGCGAGTGTCCGGTGGGAGAAAGGGACACCGGTGGCAACATTTCAGGTCGACAGTGAAGCGGTCATCGCCAAGTCGGCGGCCGCAAAAGCGACTATTGAGCGCATCCGCGCCGAGACGGGCAGTCTGCACACCCAACTGACTGAGCTGCAAGGCTCGTGGTCAGGTGCCGCAGCGAGTGCGTTCCAGGCTCTCGTGGCCGAGTGGCGAGCCGCCGCGGCCCGCCACGAGGAGAACCTCGGGGCGCTGAGCCAGGCTCTCGCCCAGGCCGGGCAGCAGTACGCCGACATCGAGCAGGCCAACGCGCGGCTCTTCGCCCGCTGACCGAGCCCACACAGGAAAACCAAAAGGGCGGCTCCCCGGTGGGGAGCCGCCCTTTTGATGCGCGTGACTAGGTTTCGAGACTATCGGCCGGAAGGGCCGATCCCTCAACCTTGATCAGTGCGGACGCTCACGCGTCCGCGCTGATCAAAAGTCCATTCCGCCGGTCGGGTCACCCATGGGCGGCGCGGCCTTCTCGGGCTTGTCGGCGACGACGGCCTCCGTCGTGAGGAACAGGCCCGCGATCGACGACGCGTTCAGCAGAGCGGAGCGAGTCACCTTCACGGGGTCGTTGATGCCAGCGGCAAGCATGTCCTCGTACACGCCGGTCTGGGCGTTGAGGCCCTGACCCGCGGGGAGGGTTCGCACCTTCTCGGCGACAACACCCGCCTCGAGGCCCGCGTTGATCGCGATCTGCTTGAGCGGCGCATCGATGGCGACCTTGACGATGTTTGCACCGGTCGCTTCGTCACCCTCAAGGCCCTTGAGCTCCTTGGTTGCGAACGCGACCTCTCCGGCCTGAATGAGTGCCACGCCACCACCGGCGACGATGCCCTCTTCCACGGCGGCTTTCGCGTTGCGCACGGCGTCTTCGATGCGGTGCTTGCGCTCCTTGAGCTCCACCTCGGTTGCGGCACCGGCCTTGATGACGGCGACGCCACCGGCAAGCTTCGCGAGGCGCTCCTGGAGCTTCTCACGGTCGTAGTCGCTGTCGGTGTTCTCGATCTCCGAACGGATCTGCTTGATGCGACCAGCGATCTGGTCGGTGTCGCCCGCGCCTTCGACAATGGTTGTCTCGTCCTTAGTGACGATGACCTTGCGGGCCTGACCGAGCATGTCGAGGGTCGTGTTCTCGAGCTTGAGACCAACCTCTTCGCTGATGACCTGGCCACCGGTGAGAATGGCGATGTCCTGCAGCTGCGCCTTGCGACGGTCGCCGAAGCCGGGCGCCTTCACGGCAACCGACTTGAAGATGCCGCGGATCTTGTTGACCACGAGTGTTGCGAGCGCTTCGCCGTCCACGTCTTCGGCGATGATGAGGAGTTGCTTGCCCTCCTGGATGACCTTGTCGACGACGGGAAGGAGGTCCTTGATGTTGGAGACCTTCGAGTTGACGATGAGGATGTAGGGGTCTTCGAAGACGGTCTCTTGACGCTCCGGATCGGTGACGAAGTACGCCGACAGGTAGCCCTTGTCGAAGCGCATGCCCTCGGTGAGCTCAAGCTCGGTGCCGAAGGTGTTCGACTCCTCCACCGTGACGACACCCTCATTGCCGACCTTGTCGAGCGCTTCGGCGATGAGGGCGCCGATCTCGGGGTCGCCAGCGGAAATCGACGCGGTTGCCGCGATCTCTTCCTTGGTCTCGATGGGCTTGGCCTGGTCGAGCAGCGCCTTGGTCACGGCGGCGGTGGCCTTTTCGATGCCGCGGCGGATGCCGATCGGGTCTGCGCCAGCAGCAACGTTGCGGAGTCCCTCGCGGACAAGGGCCTGGGCGAGCACGACCGAGGTGGTGGTGCCGTCACCCGCGACGTCGTCGGTCTTCTTGGCGACCTCTTTGACGAGCTCGGCGCCGATCTTCTCGAACGGCTCTTCGAGCTCGATTTCCTTAGCAATGGACACGCCGTCGTTCGTGATCGTGGGGGCGCCCCACTTCTTCTCGAGCACGACGTTGCGACCGCGAGGGCCGAGTGTGACCTTGACTGCGTCGGCGAGCGTGTTGAGCCCGCGCTCCAGACCCCGACGGGCCTCTTCGTTGAACGAAATGATCTTTGCCATGTGAGCTTGTCGTCCCTCCCGGACGTTGAGACTGAAAGACTGCTTTGGCACTCACTGGTAGAGAGTGCTAACCAATTCTGGCACTCTAGGGTGCCGAGTGCAAACCTGCGCGCTCGAGCTTGGAGCGACGACCATCTCTGGCCTCGCCGCAGCGCAGCGTGCCAGCGCCGGTGCCCGTCTCGGGCACCGGTCATTCGAAGGAGATGCTGCCCGCGTGCGGAATCAACTCAACCCAGGTGTTGCCTGCCGCGAGCCGGATGGTGAAGCCGTTGTCGTCGTAAAGGTAGATCGGCTCATTCTGTGAGGCTTTGCTGAAGCTGCCGTGGATCACGTGCCCTCCGCTGAACACCCACGCCTCACCGGTCGTGTTGAGGATTGTCTGGGGCACCCCGGTTGCGTGCGTGATGTCGACCCTCAGTACGACCACGTTGGACGCGGTGAGCTGGTTCCCCGAGGTGTCCAGGTCAGGCCCGCGGTTCGCCTGTGCACGGTAGTAGCGCTCAGTTTCCGCGCTGTAGGTCCAGGTTCCCCACATGAGCCCGGAGAAGCGGTAGTGGATGATCGAGGCAGCCACACCCTCTCTGGCGGCGCTGGAGGCATCCGCTGTCGCAGCGAAAGCCCAGTTCTGCTGCGGCGCGTCGAGGGGCCCGAAGTCGCTGACGACTTGGGGGGCCCTGACGAGAACGTCGTGCGGCCCCGGGCGCCCCCTCACGCGGTAGAAGGTGTCGCGGGTGTTGTTCTGACCGTGAATCGCGTTGACGACGGGGGTCTGCTGCATGAGCACGACGAACCGGTACTGTCCGCCCGAGTAGGCGACGATGCCGCGGTAGGGCGAGATGATGTCGGGATCCATGGGGCGGATGCTTCGCACCGGGCCGATGAGGTCGGGCACCGTCGACTGCCAGATCGCCACGTACCGCGTCATGCCGCCCTCGACGAGTTCTTCGTAGACGATGTCGGTGTGCTCGAGCCCGAACTGGGGGCGCGCGTTCGGGTGGTTGTCGACCTTGGCGGAGAGGGCTGGGCCGCTCACGGAACCCGCGGCTACGGTTGTGCCTCGAAGTGGAGCGAGTTGCGTGGGTTCGGGCTCGACGTAGGTGTCGACGTAGGCGGGCACGACGGATGCCGAGGGGCTCGCGCTCGGGGTCGGCATCGGCTCGGCGACGCACCCCGTGAGTGCGACAGCGACGACCAGGAGCGGGACTGCCGCCCGTCGGTGCCTCTTCGTGCTGAGCCTCGCCACTCCCACAGGATAGCGGCGCACGGAGTCTACTTCTGGTAGCGGCGCGAGGACGGGGTGCTAGGCGAGACGAACCTGTTCTGCCTGTGGGCCCTTCTCACCGGTTCCCACCTCGAAGAGAACCTTCTGGCCCTCTTCGAGTACCTTGTAGCCGGCCATGTCGATCGCTGAGTAGTGAACGAAAACGTCTTGGGCGGTGTCGTCGACGGTGATGAATCCGTAGCCCTTTTCAGCGTTGAACCATTTCACGGTTCCGTTCGCCATACATACTCCCTACTGGGGGCCCACGCACGCCGAGGGCCTTGGGTTACCTGCTGGATACCCAGATAGTAGCGACTAAGCCTCCCGGTGGCGAGACTTCGTCACCGAATCGATGCGAGTGCTACTCCTCGGGCTCGCTGGGCGTCACGGGGCGATAGTCGGCGCCGAGCACAACAGTGATGGGAGAGTTCGGGTAGTCGTCGGAGAGACGAACCTCGCCGACCCCCAGATCGATCACCAGTTGTCTCGCAGCGCCCTCGAGTGATGCATCGGCGTAGTAGACCACGGTGTCGTCGATGTCACGGTCGGCGGCGTTAGCACGGCTCCCCACCCCGAGTGCTGCGCCACCCCAGCCCTTGGTGACGAGTTCGTCGCCCACGGTTGTGGCGAGCCCCGCCATGGGGGTTCCGTTGAGCACCGTGATCGCCACCGCAGGGTCTAGCACGGGATCGGCCTCGGGTTCCTCGGTCACGGTCGGGGTGGCGGAAGGCTCTTCCTCTTCCGCCTGGAAGAAGGGCAGCCGAAAGTCCTCGTTCAGCACAGAAAGTGCGAAGACGCCAGAAATGACGAGCACCACCGTGGCGAGCACGGCCCAGCCGAAGCCGATCCAGCCGCGC
>DAOMOV010000050.1:0-10695 GCA_035444505.1 Terrimesophilobacter sp. | reverse complement strand
GAGCGAGGGCGATGATGAGGTCGGGGTAGACCGAAATCGCGCGCCTCGTGATGGGGAAGTTCTCTTTCGCCCTAGCGGTGTGGATGCCCCAGTACGCCTTGGCCGGAATCTCCATGGAGCCTAGCGAATCGGACTCGGTTCGGGTGCTTGTTGCGGGTGACGACGACGACAGTGTCATGGCCTGTTTTATTCTCCTTGTGAGATGTTCGCGACAACACTACTCCAGCAATCGGGGCCCCCCGCCTTGGGGGCATGGGAATCGTTGGATTCACCGGATTTGTGCGGCTAAACTGGATGAAGCAAGTTTCCATCGAAGATTGCGGGGATCGGCGTCGTGAGCGACAACAACTTCTACAGCGCGCCCGCTGGATGGTACCCCGACCCCTTGGGGTTGCCGCAGTTGCGCTGGTGGGATTCGACCCAGTGGACACACCAGGTGGCGGAGGCCCGTCAGCCCATGGTGATGCAGGAGACCACGTTCAAGTGGGCCGACGACGAGCCAGAGGCCGAGCAAGAGCTCACGTCGCGCCGTGAGCGTCGTGAGCGTGACCGCCGCGATAATGTCGACACCCCCGCGCCCACAGCTCAGACCCTCCTCCAGTTGGAGCCGCCGTCGCGTGACGATGTGATTCAGGACAGTGTCGCGAATCCGCAGTACCGCACCGAGGCTCCGGTGTCGGATGCCGGAGTTGACGCCCCGGCAGCCGGTGCCGCGCAGGCTCAGCAGACAAGCGCTCCGCAGCAACAGCAACAGCCTCACGATGAGTCTCCGCTTTTCGACTCGATGAGCGGCGCGGCGGGTGTCGGTCACGCGGGTTCCCAGCAGGCGTTCACGCAGGCGGCTCAGGATCAGCAGGCACAGCAGCAGGCAGCGCAACAGGCGGCACAGTTGGCCGCACAGCAGCAGGCAGCGCAAGAGGCGGCTCGGCAGCAGGCGGCTCAGCAGCAATTCGGGCAGCAGTACGCTCAGCAGCAGGGGCAGCCTCAGCAGTACGCTCAGCAGCCGGGTCAGTTTGGCCAGCCGCAGCAGGGGCAGCCTCAGCAGTACGCTCAGCCGCAGCAGGGGCAGCCTCAACAGCAGGGCTACTACAACGCGCCCGTCTACGGGCAGCAGATAAACGAACCGCAAGCCGCGCAGTACGGCTACACGCAGCCATATCAGGCGCAGCCTCAAGCGGCCGGTTGGGTGCTCCACCAGGGTCAGGCTCTTCCCGACCGTCCCGATTTCCGTGTCATTCACACGGCCGCGGTGTGGATTATTGCGCTCATGCCCATGCTTCAACTTGTTGTCGGGCTGTTGCTCATCACCGCGTTCGGTGTGGGCGCGAACCAGCCTCTTATGCTTGCCGTTTGGCTTGTTCCGTACGCGATCTCGATCCTGCTGGCCTACGTTGACCAGCGCGCGCTGAAGGCCGATGGTCGTCAGCACACGGCACACTGGGCTCTTGCTTTCGCGGGCGCGCCCATCTACCTGGTGATGCGCTCTGTGGCGTCTTTGCGCGAGGCAGGCAAGGGTTTCGGCCCCGAACTCGCGTGGCTTGGTCTCACCGTTCTGCTGCTCGGCTCCATCATTGCCGTTCCGGGTCTCGCTATCGCCACAGCACCGGCGGTGTTTGCGGCGGAAGCAGAGAACTCCATCGAGGCAGACGCGGTGGCAAACGGCACCACCCTCGAGGTCACCTGCCCGGCGAGCCCTCCCGTGATCTTCGAGCAGCGCTTCTACTGCGAAGGTGTTCGAGCGGATGGCTCCACCCTCGACATCGAGGTGAGCCTGCAGCGGGTCAATGGCTGGGTAGCCTGGCGCGTTGACGACTGGGGTATCTACACGGTCGGATAGTGGTCGTCTGGCGGGCCTTCGTCTACGATGGCGCCATGACGGATGTCGAGTTGCTCACGCACGAGCCGGACGAGAACCGCTACGCCATGTATGTCGGTGGTGAGTTGGCGAGCGTTGTCGACTATCGCATCCGCGGTGACCAGATCTCGTTCCATCACACGTACACGGCTCCGCACATGCGCGGCAAGGGTCTCGCGGCGAAGATTGTGGAGTTCGCGGTGAACGACGTCGAATCCACCACCGAATACCGTATTGTGCCGATGTGCTGGTACGTGGGGGTGTGGTTCGATGAACACCCCGAACGTGCGGGGCTGCTCAGCCGCTAGGGCAGCTCTCTGGTGCGCCCTCTGCTCTAGGCGCCTCCGCCTCCGCCTCCGCCGCCACCTCCACCGGAACCGCCTCCCCCGCTTGAGCCGCCGCTGGAGGAGCTGAACGATGAGGAGACGCTCGAGTTCATGCCGCCGATGCCGCTCGCGAACACGCCCGCGTTGAACGCTGTGGCGCCGGAGTACCAGGTGGGGTTCTCGCCGAGTTCTTCGTAGTACTTGCCGAGTTCGTCGGCCCACTTCTTTTCAAGACCGAAGAGCACTGCGTAGGGCAGGAGCCGCTCGTTGAGTTTGACGAGTTCGTGCTTGTCTCCGGTGGCGACGGGTGTGCGCAGCGCGCCCTGTGGGGACTGAAGGTAGTTGAGCCGGTCCTGCTCAGCGAGTGTGATGTACGCCTTGAGGCCTCTGAGGTGGTCGCGGTGTTCTGAGCCTTTCGCGGTGAGGGGTCGTTTGGCGACGAAGGCGAGGGCGATGAACGACGCGATGGGCGCGATAATCATGGCGGCCGCCCAGGGGCCTCCGTAGCCTTCTTCGAGCCCGATGATGCCGAAGATGAAGGACCCGCTGGTGCCAATGGCGGCGAGCACGAAGATGCCGATGACGGACCGGATCGGATAGGGCTTTCGGTACCCCTCGGTCACTGCCGCTGCCCTGGCGGCAGTCATGGCCTTGCTCATTCGGTTGGCGGCTGCTGTGTCGTGTCGCTCGAGCCTCTTGGACGACCCGGGTTGCGCTCCGGGACCGAAAAGGGCTCGGATGACGGCGAACTGGTCTTGATCCATGTCGCGGTCGGCGAGGTAGTCGATGCGGTATCTGCCCTTCGCGCCTTCTTCGACAATGCGGATGTTGCCGGCGACCGCGAGGTCGATGAGCACCGCCGTGGCTGCTTTCGAGGTGGTGCCGCTGATGACGGATGAGAGAACAAGGGTGCCGTCTTTGGGTGGCAGGTATTCGGCGACGATGACGGGACGCCCCGGCTCATCGCGCAGTGCACGCCGTCGCTGGATGATGGCGAGCACGAGGGCCACAAGTGCGAGTGTGGCGAAGATGAGAGTGAGGGTGGGCCACGGCGACGCCGTGAACGAGCTGTCGCGGGGGGTGAAGGTTCCCGCGTCGAACGCAATGGCGAAGCTCAGGTTTTGCCGTGGCTGGAGGTTCTCGGCGGTGAACGTGATGGTGTCGCCGTCGGTCGTGATGGTGGCGGGGCCCTGCTCGCCGGCGTAACCGGAGTAGGCGGCCATATCGCCGGTGAGGGCGTTCGCGAGTTGGTCAGTGAGGTGAACGCGGGCAGTGACGATGCCGAAGGGTTGTGGCCATCCGGTGCCGTTGGTGTCCCAGTAGAACTCGTCGACGCCGGTGTCGTCGAAGTACCGGGTGACGTCGCGCTGCGTGTAGGTGATGACGTAGGCCTGTGTGCCGTGAACGAAATCGTTGTCGCGGATGGTGAGCTCGAGGATGTCGTCGTCGAGTGTTTCGCTCTCGTAGTTGCGGGGCACACCGTTCTCATCGGTCACGCTGATGACCTTGAGCCCTGTGGGGTGGTCGTCGTAGACCGTGACCAGTTGACGACGGATGCCGCGGTTCTGATCGTAGGGAGGGAAAACGGCGATGAGCTTCTCGGTGGTGGTGAGGAGCGAGCGGCCGTCGGCGTCGGTGCTGAGGTGGTAGTCGGCGGTGAATGATTCGAACTGAAACGCATCGAGGTCTCGCGAGACTGGTGCGTCGTCGCACGCGGCGAGGGTGATGATGACTCCGAGCGCAACTGCGATGGCTGCCAGTTTTCGTCTGATCACATCGAAAGCCTATTCCGAGGGATAGCTCGCCACCAGTTCGTGCGAATAGGTGTGAATGTGTCTTAGTCTCGGAATGTGCCCTTTACAGGGGGCGAATTGTTCACGGAGATTCCCTACACTGCTACTAATCCTCGTGACCCGAAAACGTTGGGAAAGGTGAGTCATGCTTGGGCAGAGTGAACTCCCGGGCGCTGCGTGGTATCCGGATCCTTACGGAGCCTCAACCCTGCGCTGGTGGGACGGCGTGCAGTGGACCGACGCCGTGCACCCTCCGGTAGGCGCCCCTGCCCCTGCCCCCGCCGCCCCGCAGGCGCCGACTATGCAGCCCGCTGCTGCGCAGCCCATTCCTGCGCAGCCCACACCCCAGCAACCCGCTTCCGCCCAGTCGGCACCCGCGCATTCCGCGGTGCCTGCAGCGGCATCACAGCCCACTGCGGATGGGCGCACTCCTGACGGTTCAACCACGGCATTCCCGTATTTGAGCCAGATGGGCGCTCAGCCGCCGCAGCCGAATCCGGTGGTGAGCGAAGTCGTGACGGCACCCTCGGTGGCACCCGCCGCGCCACCGACGCAGCAGCCGGCAGCGGCGGAGGTGAACATTCCGGGGCCGGTGGCAGCAGCATCCGCGTCGACCTCGTTGGTGCCGGGAGGGCACGTGACTCCCCCGCCGACACCGCTGGGCTTGCGTGCAGCCGCGACGACGCTGGACGAGGACACCGGGTCGGGAGGCTACGAGTGGTCGCGCGAGTCGCGCGCGTTCGACACGTTCCCGGGCTCGGCGATGCCGGTGAGCATTGCGCCTCGAACGACGGTGACGTCGGATGTCGTGACGAACACGGCGTCATCGTGGACGATCGTGTTCATGCCGCTGCTCGCCGTCATCGGCATCGTCGCGGTGATGCTCGTCATTGCGAGCGTTCCCGCGCTGCCCACGACCGGGTTCCCGAGCGAGCTTCTCCTCATCTCGGTCGCTGTCGCGTTCTACCTGATCACGACACTGTTCGCCCTGGCGGACAATCGTCGCCTATATTCGAACGGTGTGGATCGACCCCCGCACTGGGCGTGGTCTCTGCTGAGTGCGCCGATCTACCTCATTGCCCGCGTGGTGGCGGTGAAGCGTGAGACGGGACGCACGAAACTGGGCCAGCTGATTGTGCACGTGCTGCTGCTCGCGGGCGGCGTGTTCCTGGCGCTGAATTTCACCGAAGTGGTGTTCCCTTACCTCGTGTCCATCATGGAGTCTCTGCTGTAAGCACGGGCGCGCAAGCGAAGGCCGGATAGCCCCGGCCCGACAAGGCCGGCCCGATAAGGCTGGCCCGGGGTAGACAGCCTTGCCGCAGACTCACCGAGCGGTGGGGTCAAAGGCGAAAGCCCCCGGTGGCCACTAGGGCCATTCGGAGGCTTTCTGTTACCTCTGGGCCTGAGCCCTTCGGTCCCTCGGGGCTTGCGCCCTTTGGTAACTACGAGATTACTCCGCGGTGAACGAGAGTCAACCCGTAAAGTTTCGCTAGATAGTTGAAGGTTAGGGTGCGGAGTCGGTGAGGAGGCTCCCCAGCGCGACGGCCTGATTGTGCTCGACATTCTTCGCCCCGTAGAGCAGAACAACTCGAGGGTGCGCTGCCACGAGTTCCCGCAGGTGGTCAAGAGCGGGACTCTGGGCAAGCTCTTCTCGGTACCGCTGCAGGAACTCTTCCCAGCGGGAATCATCGTGCCCGAACCAGCGCCGCAGCTCGGTGCTCGGTGCGACATCCTTCAACCATTCGTCCAGTGCGGCACGCTGCCTGGTGATGCCGCGCGGCCACACGCGGTCGACGAGCACACGGTACCCGGGGGTGGGTTCGCTTTCGTCGTAGATGCGCACGATCGCTACGGTCATGCCTTCAGCATGCCACCGCGCGCGGCGAGGCCGCTGGTTCAGGCGGCCTGGGTCTGATCCAGGGCGTCGCGCAGCAGCGACTCGAGCGCCCGCAGCTGCACGCCAGACTCTTCGAGGATCTCGTCGTCGGAGCCGTCAAGCGCACGCGCGGCGAGGCCCGCCTTGCTGTCGATGAGTTCGGCGATCTTGGAGTCGATGGTGTGGGCGGCGATGATGCGCCACGCGGTGACGGGCATCTCTTGGCCTATGCGGTGCACGCGGTCGATGGCTTGGGTCTGCTCGGCGCTCGTCCAGGAGAGTTCCGCGAGCACCACGTTGGAGGCGGCCTGCAGGTTGAGCCCCACACCAGCGGCGGTGAGTGAGGCAACGGCAACGGAGACGTCGGGGTCGTTGGTGAAGTCGTCGATGGCGCGCTGCCGTGCGGTGGTGGTCTGTTCGCCGCGGATGGAGACGGAGCGAAGCCCCACCTTCTTGAAGTGGGCCTCTGCTGCGTCCATGACGTCAATGTGTTTGGCGAAGAACACGACTTTGCCGACGGAGCGGGCGAGCTGCGCGGTGTAGTCCGCGGCGAGCACGGCTTTGGCCGTGCCGATCTTGCGCACCATGGTGAACACGTTGTCGCCTGTTCCCGCTGCTTTGGATTCTTCGAGTTCAGCGTGGGCGACGACGCGGATAAGGTCAGCCTGACTGGCGTCAGGCTTCGCTGCGAGCACGCGGCGGTACTTGTCGAGCAGGCGACTGACGAGGGCCGCTTCGGCGGCGCGGATACTGCGACCGACTTCGTCGTCGAGTTCGACGGGGAGGTCGGCGATGCGGCGGGCGGGAATGTCGGCGGCGACGTCGACCTTCTTGCGCCGCACGATTCCCATGCTGATGACGGCATCACGGGCGGCGGCGAAGAAGCCGAAGTCGGCAGGGGTGAGCCCGGTGGCTTCGAGTTTGGCCATGAGGGCCGACAGTGGTTTGGTGTCGTCGATCCAGCCGAGGAACTGCCAGATGGCACGGAAGTCTTCGATGTCGTTGATGAGGGGCGTGCCGGTGAGGGCCATCATGAGCGCGCCCGGCTGAGCGGCCCGGATGCTGCGGCTGAGGGAGAGCACGTGCTTGGATCGCTGCGAGGTGAGGTTCTTGATGAAGTGGGCCTCGTCGACGACCATGCCTTTGAAGCCGAAGCGGCTGAGCCAGCCGACGTGCCGGTCGAGCACTTCGTAGTTGACGATGACGACATCGCTGAAGGCGTCGACATCGTTGCCGTCGCCGTGGACGACGGTCGCTTTGCGCTTCGGTGTCCAGAGTTCGACTTCTCGAGCCCAGTTGGTTTTGACGACGTTGGGCACGACGACGAGCAGGGGGTAGGTCTTGGCGGCGGATGCGGCGAGCAGGGCCTGCGCGGTCTTGCCGAGTCCGGGTTCGTCGGCGAGCAGGAAGGTGCGGTGTCCCTGTTTCGCTTTGGCGATGACTTGGGCCTGGTGGGGCATGAGGTCGAGGCCGCCGGGTGTGGTGAGACTGCCGGCATCCGGGAGCTGCATGGTCGCGGCGCCGCCGCCCGCGCCGTATTCGAAGGCGCGGAAGAGGGGTTCGAGGAGTTCCCAGTTGGTGAGTCTGCTCCCGGCGGGCGCGGTCTTCGTCTGAATCGAGGAGAAGTCGGGGGCGAGGAAGGGGTTGGCGAGCTGCGCCTGGCGCACGGACTGCGGCACGACTTGCTTCTCGGCGAGGGTGGATGCTGGGGTGGGCTCTTCGATGATGATGAGGTCGTCGGGCGAGAGTTCGGTGCCCGCGGCCATGAGCATGTCGCGGCGGAGTTTGTGGGCGGCGGTGGACACGGGTGCGTCTTCGCCGAGGAGTGCGATGAGACTGGTGTCTCGGGCGGCCGTCTTGGCAAGGATGGTGGCGATGCCGTCGAGTCGTTTGAGTGTTTCGGCGCGCTCGGCGTCGCTCATGGTTTTGTCGGACTTGGCGCGCTTGTGCTCTTCGCGCATGAGGAGCGCGGTGACCTGGAATTTGGTGCGGTTGGTGGGTGACGCTTTGCCGCGTTCGGCGGCGTTTTCTACTTCTCGTACGGCGCGCGCGAGCACGGGGATGATTCCCACGTCGTCGCCGGGACGGGTGCGACGGTGGGTGGTGCGCTTGCTGGACTGACTCTTCTGTGTAGAGCTGGTCTTCTGGCCCGATCGAGCCATGATCCTCCTGGGGGCTGTGCCCGGTAATGTTCGCCTCACCCGTGCGCGGCTGGTGGCCGTGGCGGTGAGGGTTCGTTCGCGGTTCCCGGTTCGAGCAACCCGTTGGTTTCGGGGTCGAAGCCGCGAGTGGATCCGCGTTGGAACCAGTTTACGACATCCGCTGCGCTTCTTTCGAATCGGGTGCTGCGCGGGGTGTCACTAGAGTCACTGTATGGCCCATGAACCTGCGGTGGAGCGTCTGCGCGAACTCATCAGCATTCCCACGATTTCGCGGCCCGACGAGGCCGAGATGGACTTCGACGAGTTCGAGCGTTTCATCGGTGCGATCGAGCGCCTGTACCCGCTCGTGCACAAGAGTCTGGAGCGCGAGCGGGTGGCGGGACACTCTCTCCTCTTCCGCTGGCCCGGCAGCGGTGACGGACCGGCGTCGGTGCTCATGGCCCACTACGACGTGGTGGCGGCGACGGATGACGGCTGGGAGCACCCCCCGTTTGCCGCGGTGGTGACGGGTGAGAGTGACGAGCGGGTGCTGTGGGGGCGCGGCACCCTCGACGACAAGGGTGCGTTGACGTGCGTGCTGGAGTCGGTGGAGTCGCTGCTCGCGGAGGGCTTCACGCCGGCGGCGGATGTCTATCTGAGTTTCGGGCACAACGAGGAGACCGCGGGCAACGGGGCGGTGGAGGCGGTGGAGCTGCTGGGTTCTCGCGGCATCCGTCCTCGTTTTGTGCTCGATGAGGGCGGCGCGGTTGTCGAGGGCGTGTTCCCGGGTGTGGCTGCCCCGATCGCTGTGATCGGGGTGAGTGAGAAGGGCATCACGACGCTGCGGCTCACGGTGGAGGAGCGGGGTGGGCACGCCTCCATGCCTCCGCGGGACACGGCGACCGCGAGGCTGGCGCGGGCAATCGTGCGCCTGAACTCGCGCCCGCACCCTGCGGCGCTGAGCGCGACGAACATTGAGATGCTGAAGACGGTCGGGGCGCACGCGAAGGGTGTGTTTCGGTTTCTGTTCACGCAGACCTGGCTGACCCGCGGCATCCTGAAGCTGGCGTTCGCGCAGCTGAGCGAGGAGACGGCGGCGATGATCCGCACGACGCAGGCGGTGACAATGCTGCGGGCGGGGCTCGCCGAGAATGCCCTGGCCGAGAAGGCCGTGGCGACGGTGAACATTCGGGTCGCGGCAGGGTCGCGTGTGGCGGAGGCGGTGGAGCATGTGCGCCGCGCGGTGCGTGACGAGCGCGTGACGATCGAGGTCACCGACCCGTCAGAGCCCTCCCCCGTCTCTCCGACGTCGGGCGAGCAGTGGGAGTCGCTGCGCTCCGCGATCGAGCAGGCCTACCCGGGCACGGTCGTGACCCCCTACGTGATGCTGGGGGCGAGCGACGCGCGGCGGTTCACCGCGATCAGCGACCACGTGTACCGGTTCTCGCCTTTCGAGATGTCGAAGGCCGAGCGCGACACCCTCCACGCGAAGAACGAACGGATGCGCGTGGTCACCTTCCTGCGCGGCATCGAGTTCTACCGCGCCCTGGTGCGCGGGCTGTGATGCTAGGCCGACCGCAGCTCTAGAACCTCGACCGCGTCGAGATCCACGGTCTGACGTGCCTGCCAGAGGTCGTGCGCTTCCTGCATCCGAAGCCAACTCTCTGCAGTCCTCCCCAGAGTCTTGGAGAGCCGAAGCGCCATCTCGGAGGTGACGCGACTCTGCCCGTTGAGCAGTCGGGTCAACGTGGATGCCGAGACACCGAGCTTCGTCGCCAGGGCCCGAGCGCTGACACCGAAGGGCTCCATCCAGACGTCGATGATGAACTCACCCGGGTGTGGCGGGTTGTGCATGGGCTGCGTGCGCTCGTACTCAGTCATCAGTGGTAGTCCTCGTAGTCAACGACGTAGGCGTCTCCGTCATGGAAATCGAACGTCACTCTCCAATTGCCGTTTACAGTGATCGACCATCGACCTGCGCGGTCAGCCTTCAGTTGATGCAGTCGCCAGCCCGGAAGGTTCATGTCGTCGATCACGGTCGCCGAGTCCAGGGAGGCGAGTTGGAACCGTAGCCGCTTTGCATGGTTTGGCTGGATGCCTGCTTTGCTCCCCTTCTCGAAGAAGTCCCGCAAGCCTTTGTGCTCGAAGGACTTGATCACGCGACGAGTGTAGCATGATGCGCAACACGCAACGTATCGCACCTCATAGCCCAATCGACGACTACGCACACCGGTTCTCACTGTTCGAGATGTCGAAGGCCGAGCGCGACACCCTCCACGCGAAGAACGAGCGGATGCGCGTGGTCACCTTCCTGCGCGGCATCGAGTTCTACCGCGCCCTGGTGCGCGGGCTGTAGCCGCGGGCACACACGCCTGTCGCTAAATGATGCCCTTGGGGTGCCAGACCGTTTTCGTCTCCGTGAAGAAGGTGATGCGGTCGAGCGCGGGGGCGGGGGTGCCCGGCTCGGGCGGCAGCACGCGCTTCAGGGTGTCGGCGGCGCTGATCTGCAGGTCCACCCAGTCCAGCTCGCCCGCACCGGTCAGATCGAGCGCGTTCACGTCGGCGTGACTCGCCAGCCAGGGCGTGATCTCCGCCGGTGAGCCGGTCAGGATGTTCACCACCCCACCCGGCACATCGCTCGTCGCCAGCACCTCGCTCAGGCTGATCGCCGGCAGCGGCATCCGCTCGCTCGCGATCACCACGA
>DAOMOV010000049.1:0-10712 GCA_035444505.1 Terrimesophilobacter sp. | reverse complement strand
GCGCTGCGCGCCGCCCTCGAGAAGCACGACGACGACTTCGAGGCCGCCGACGACTAGGGCATGTCTGACAGTTCTGCATGCGCTGCGGCGTGGTCGCCCGATGCGCCCACGGCGTTGTCATCGTCGTCGATAGCTCCACTATCGGCTCCTCTTCCGCCCTGTGCTCACACCGCCCGACCGCGTCCTTGCCAGCGCACAGAACTGTCGGACAGGCCCTAGCTGGCTGTACGAGCGGTCTCGATACGGCCTACGTCAGACGCGGCGGGTAACCTCGGTGGCATGACCACCGCACTCGAGACCCTGCACCGGGTGTTCGGGTACGAGGAGTTCCGGGGCGACCAGGCGGCGATCATCGACCACGTGGTGGGCGGTGGCGATGCGGTCGTGCTCATGCCCACGGGCGGCGGCAAGAGCCTGTGCTACCAGATCCCGTCCCTCGTGCGCGACGGCACGGGCGTGGTCATCTCGCCCCTCATCGCGCTCATGCAGGACCAGGTGGATGCCTTGGCCGCCCTCGGTGTGAAGGCCGCCTTCCTCAACTCGACGCAGAACGCGGGCCAGCGCGCATCCGTCGAGGCCGCCTACGTCGCCGGCGAACTCGACCTGCTCTACCTCGCCCCCGAGCGGCTCACCATGCCTGAGACCGCGGAATTTCTCGACCGTGGCAGCATCGCCCTGTTCGCGATCGACGAGGCGCACTGCGTATCGCAGTGGGGGCACGACTTTCGGCCCGACTACCTGGCGCTGTCGATGCTGCATGAGCGGTGGCCGAGCATCCCCCGCATCGCCCTCACGGCGACGGCGACCAAGCAGACGCACGCCGAGATCACGAAACGGCTCGATCTCGGCGGGGCGAAGCACTTCGTGTCGAGCTTCGATCGGCCCAATATTCAGTACCGCATCGTGCCGAAGGACCAGCCGCAGCGGCAGCTGCTCGAGTTCCTGCGCACCGAGCACGCCGGGGATGCGGGCATCGTGTACTGCCTGTCGCGCGCATCCGTCGAGAAGACCGCCGAGTTCCTCACCGAGAACGGGATCCCCGCGCTGCCCTACCACGCGGGACTGCCCGCGCCGGTGCGTGCCGCGAACCAGGCTCGGTTCCTGCGTGACGAGGGCACCATCATGGTCGCGACGATCGCCTTCGGCATGGGAATCGACAAGCCCGACGTGCGCTTCGTCGCCCACCTCGACCTGCCGAAGAGCGTGGAGGGCTACTACCAGGAGACCGGCCGTGCGGGTCGTGACGGCCTGCCGTCGACCGCGTGGCTCGCGTACGGGCTTCAGGATGTGGTGCAGCAGCGCCGCATGATCGAGCAGTCCGAGGGCGACGCTGCCCACCGCCGTCGGCTGAGCGCCCACCTCGACGCGATGCTCGCACTGTGCGAAACGGTGGAGTGCCGCCGCCAGCAGCTGCTCGCCTACTTCGGTGAGGCCTCGGGTGCGTGCGGCAACTGCGACACCTGCCTCACCCCTGCCGAATCGTGGGACGGCACCGTGCCCGCCCAGAAACTGCTCTCGACCATCGTGCGGTTGCGCCGCGAACGCAACCAGAAATTCGGGGCGGGCCACATCATCGACATCCTGCTCGGCAAGCAGACGACCCGCGTCGATCAGTACCGGCACGACGATCTCGCCACCTTCGGCATCGGAGGGGAACTGGGGGAGAGCGAGTGGCGCGGCGTCGTTCGGCAGCTGCTCGCTCAGGGCGTTCTTGCGGTGAACTCCGACGGCTACGGCACCCTGATCATCACCGAACAGAGTGCCGCTGTGCTCTCCGGTGACCGCACGGTGCGGTTCCGGCGCGAACCCGAACGCACCCCGCGCGCTGCCCGCAAGAAGGCGGTCACCCCCGCTGCCGGGCTCACCCCCGAGAACGTGCCCGTGTTCGAGGCGCTGCGCGAGTGGCGCGCGGCCGAGGCGAAGGAGCAGGGCGTGCCCGCCTACGTCGTCTTCCACGACGCGACCCTGCGCGACCTCGCCGAGCATCGCCCCACCACCCACGAGCAGCTCGCCACCATCACCGGTATCGGCGACGCCAAGCGGGAGCGCTACGGCGACCGGGTGCTCGACGTATTGGCGACCCACACCGCCGCAGAACTCGCCGCGACGTGATCACACTCAGCCGAGGCATCCGCTTTTGCGATATACCTTTATGCCATGACGTTCAACCCCAACGCGAAGATCGATTCCAGCAAGGTCAGCAAGCGCGGCCGCAACACCGCGATCGGTGTGGGTGCGGGTGGTGGCCTGGTGCTCATCCTCGCTCTCGTCGGCCCCCTGCTCGGAATCGACCTGTCAGGGCTGGCTCCGCTGCTCGGCGGCGGCGCGGGAACCTCGCAGGAGATCACCGAGGGCGACCTCTCCCACTGCGACACGGGCGCTGACGCGAACGAGGACATCGAGTGCCGCATGGTGGGCGCCGCGACGAGTCTTGACGCCTACTGGTCGGCGGAGATGCGCAGCGGCTACGTGACCCCCGGGGTGGTGCTGTTCGAGCAGGCCACGCAGAGCGGGTGCGGTTCCGCTTCGGCCGCGACCGGCCCTTTCTACTGCCCGGCCGACCAGACCATGTACCTCGACACGGGGTTCTTCGACCAGCTGCGCAACCAGTTCGGGGCATCCGGCGGGCCGCTCGCCGAGATGTATGTGCTCGCCCACGAGTGGGGTCACCACATGTCGAACATCCTGGGGCAGATGGACAACCTGAACCTGCGCGAGTCGGGGCCGACATCCGACTCCGTGCGACTCGAGCTGCAGGCGGACTGCTTTGCGGGTGCCTGGGCGGCTGCCGCGTCGACGCAGCCCGACTCGAACGGCACGACGTTCCTCAAACCCATCACGAAGCAGCAGATCGCGGACGCTCTGAACGCGGCCGCCGCGATCGGCGACGACCGCATTCAGGAGGCGTCGGGCGTGAACGTGAACCCGCACCAGTGGACCCACGGCTCGAGCGAGCAGCGTCAGCGGTGGTTCGCGACCGGCTTCGAGGGCGGGGCGACCGTGTGCGACACCTTCAACACCAACAACCTTTAGCACCAACAACCTTAGCCTCGGTGATCGAGTAGCGCGCTTGCGCGCGTATCGAGATCGCGTCACCGTGGTCTTGATACGCCGGTCCTCGCCCGGCTACCCTTCGAGAGCCTCAGGACAGCGCTCGACCAGTGGCTCTTGGGGCGTTTGCCGGGTCGCTACTTGGGCTGAGACTCAGCCGTGGAGGCCTGCGCCTCGGCAACCTGCTTGTGAACCTCGTCCATGTCGAGTCCGCGCACGGCGTCGATGACCTGTTCGAGCGCGGGGGCGGGCAGGGCGCCGGGCTGCGAGAACACGAGCACCCCGTCGCGGAATGCCATGAGCGTGGGGATGGAGGTGATGCCTGCCGCTCCGGCGAGGGCCTGCTCGGCATCCGTGTCGACCTTCGCGAAGGTGATGTCGCTGTGGGTCTCGCTCGCGGCCTCGAAGATGGGGCCGAACTGGCGGCAGGGCCCGCACCAGGCGGCCCAGAAGTCGACAAGGGTGATACCGGGTTCGGTGACGGATTGTTCGAAGTCGGTCGCGGTGAGGTTGATGGTCGCCATGGCTAGCCTTCCGTGTGTCGTCGTTTCAGACTAGGTGATGCGCAACGGATGCTGCTGGGCGGTGCCTCACGATGCGAGCACGAGGTTGCGGCGCCGCACCGTGCGGTCGCGGGCGAGCGCGAGGGTCGTGGCGGCAAGCCCGCCGAGGCCCCAGAGCACCATGGCGGCAATGGAGACGCCGATGAGGTTTCCGCTGAGGGCGCCGCGGAGGGCGGCGACGAGGGGCTCGACGGGCAGCACGGCGTGCACGGCGTCGAGCACACCGGGCACGGTGGAGATGATGCCGGTGGCGAGCACGACAACGCCGATGACCATGGAGATGAAGCGCCCGGTTCCGCCGAACCAGAGCAGAAGGGCCTGGTTGATGGCGGTGAAGGCGAGTGCGCCGAGGATGCTCAGCGCGACGAAGCCGAAGCCCGCACCGAGGCCCAGCGCGCCGCTGAGGGCGAGCAGTGTGCCGACGATGACGCCCTGGGCGGCGGCAACGCCGGCGGGCAGGGCGAACATGCGCAGGGCGAGCACGGCGGAGGGCAGCGTCGAGTCGACGAGGCGCTTCGGGCGTGCCCGCAGCACGATGAAGGTGGCGAGGGCGCCGAGCCAGAGGGCGAGCGCCGCGTAGAGCGGCAGTGCTGCGCTGCCGAAGCCGAGGGTGGCGTCATCGGCGACGGTCACGGGCTGGGCGACGACCTGGGCGAGTGTGGTGCGTTCGGCGTCGCTGTAGTGGGGGATGGCGTCGACGGCTTCGCTGAGCCCGTCAGCGAGTTCGCGTGTTCCGTCGGCGAGCTGGTTGGCGCCGTCGGCGACGCCGGTGATGCCGGTGGAGATTCCGGATGCCCCTGCCGCGAGCCCCCGAATCCCGCTCGCCAGGTCGGAGGCGCCAGCGGCCACCTGCGCACCACCGCTGCCGAGGGGTGCTGCCCCGTCGGCGAGGGCTCCGATGCCGCCGATGAGGGCGGGGATGCCGCCTCCCGCGCTGGGGTCGGCCCCGGAGAGTGCGGCGGCGTAGCCGCTGGTGGTTCCCGCACTGACGGCGAGGTCACCGGCGGTGGTCGCGGTGGCACCGGCGCTGGCGGCGAGCCCGGCGAGTTCGGCACACAGTGCGGAGGCCGGGTCGGCAGCGCACTGGGCCTGGGCGAGGGCGCCAAGCTGTACGGCGAGGGCACCGAGGTCAGTGGCGACGGTGACGGAGTCTGCCGCGGCATCCTGAGCGTAACCGGCGAGCGCGGTTACGGTGGCGGGCAGTGCGGCGGACTGGTTCTTGATCGCGGTGAGTCCACCGACGACACCCGAAACACCGTCGGTGTATTTGCGCAGCTCGGAGGCGAAGGTCGTCGCCCCCGAGGCTGCCGCGCTCGCGCCGCCACTGAACTGCACGGCGCCGTCGGCGAGCTGCACGACACCGTCGGCGAGCTCGGTCTGACCGTCGGCCAGTTGGCCCGCGCCGTCGGCTGCGCTCCCCAGATTCTCCGACAGGGTGCCGAAGCCGAGGTAGATGTTGTCGAGGTACTGCTCGGTGAGCTGCTGCGACAGCACGGCGGTCGCAGCCGAGGTGATGGTCTGGCTGATGGTGTCGTCGATGAGGCGGGAGCGTTCGCTCAGCGCGACGTCGACGACAGCCTTCTCGGCGTTGGCGGCATCCCCGGAGAACGAGGTCGCGGCGGCGGAGAACCCTTCTGGAATCGTGATCACGGCGACGTAGCTGCCGTCGTCGAGCCCAGCCTGCGCACCGGCCTCGTCGGTCATCACCCAGTTGTAGTTGGTGTCGATGTCATCGCCGATGAGTCCGGCGGCGAGCTGGCGGCCGAGCGGCACGAGCTGACCGTCGATCTCAACCGGCTCATCGAGGTTCACGATGGCGCCCTGCACAGTGTCGAGGCGCTCGGCGGGGCTCCACAGCGACCAGACGAGCCTGACGGCGATGAGGAGCGGAACGAGGATGACGCCGAGAATGCGGCGTGCGCGGCGAAAGCGGCGTGCGGGAGTGGTCATGGTGTGAGCACCTCGATGGGGTTCGTGGGGGTGGTCTGGGTGGTCTCCAGCACGAGGCTGGTGACGGGAAGCTGCGAGGGGATCATGCGGGTGGCGGAGCCGGTCAGGGTTCCCACGACGATCGTCAGCGCAGGGGTCTTGCTCGATCGACCGGACCGCGTGATCGCGGTGGCGAGGGCATCCTGAATCTCGCGCACGGTGGTGTCGTCGTGCACGGTGTCGAGCCCGTCGATGACGAGGATGCGGGGCCGCTCGGCGAGTGCCCGCTGCAGGCTCGCCGTCTCGCCGTTCTCGATGGTCGCGATGCCGACGCGGGAGCGCACAGCGGCGGCGCGGGCGCTGGTGAGCAGGCCGGTGACTTTAAGGATGCCGCCGTCGGCATGCAAGCGGCCGGCGAGGGTGAGCAGCAGGGCACGCAGTTGCGAGACGTTGCTGCCGTGCACGACGAGTGCGGCACCGGTGGGCACGCTCACCGTGACGTCGTGGTAGGAGGCGATGCCCTCGCGCAGGTGCAGCCCTTCGGCGACGATGGCGGCGGCGGAGCCGGGCGCGGGCCAGTCGGCGAGTTCGAGCTCGCGACGCAGGGCCTCGCCCTCGACATCCACGTTGGGGATGCGTCGGTCGAGCCAGACGGGGATGCGCCAGGCGCGGTCGCCGAGCACGGCGAGGATCGCGGGCATGAGCACCATGCGCACGAGGAACGCGTCGACGAAGACGCCGACTGCAAAGCCGAGCGCGATGGGTTTGATGCTGGAGTCGCCCTCGGGCACGAAGGCGGCGAACACGGCGATCATGATGATGGCTGCGGCGGTGACGACGCGGGCGGAGCCCACGAAACCGGTGCGGATGCTCGCCTGCGCGTCGCCGGAGTGCACGAAGTCCTCGCGGATGCGGGAGACGAGGAACACCTGGTAGTCCATGGCGAGCCCGAACAGCACACCCATGAGCACGATGGGCATGAAGCTGATGACGGGGCCTTCGCGGGTGACGTGGAGCAGCTCGCCGAGCCAGCCGTGCTCGAAGACGAGTGTGGTGACGCCGAAGGCGGCGGCGACGCTGAGCAGGTAGCCGAGTGCCGCCGTGATGGGCACCCAGAGCGAGCGGAACACCATGGTGAGCAGCACGAGCGAGAGCCCGACGACGAGCAGGCCGAAGGGCAGCAGCGCGCTGGCGAGCTTGTCGGAGACGTCGATGCCGACAGCGGTGAACCCGGTGACGGCGATGTCGACGCCGTACTTCTCCTGCAGTTCGTCGTGCAGGGTGCGGATCTCGGCGACGAGCTGCTTGGTCTGCTCCGAGTCGGGGCCACCTTCGGGCACGACCTGCACGATGCCCGTGTCGGCGGTCAGGTTGGGGGTGGCGAGGGGCACGCTGGCGACGCCGGGCACGGCCTCGAGCTCGCGCTTCAGGTCGTCCATGAGCCCGAGCGGGTCGGTGCTCGTGATGATGGAGGTGGTGACGATGAGCGGGCCGTTGTAGCCGGGCCCGAAGTGGTCGCTGACGAGCTCGTAGGTGACGCGGGCCGGGTCGTCGGCGGGAAGCGCGCCCGCGTCGGGCAGGGCCAGGCGCAGGCTGAGGGCGGGGGCGGCGACGATTCCGAGGCCGACGACGACGGCGAGGATGCTGACGATGGGCCTGCGCGTGACGGCGTTGACCCAGCCGGTGAAGAATCGGGTGGCCGCGGATGCGCGGGGCTGCTGCGGTGACGTCTCACCGGGCGCGGAGGCGGGGGCCGAAGCATCCGGTGTCGTGCTGCCGCGGCGCCGCGAGGGGCGCGCCTTCGGCCGCATCCGTTCTCCCGCGAAGCCGAGGAGCGCGGGCGTGAGGGTGAGGGCGACGAGAACGGTGATGCCGACCGCGACGGCTGCCCAGGCGCCCATCGTGGCGAGGAAGGGGATGCCAGCGACGGAGAGCCCGAAGAGGGCGATCATGACGGTGAGGCCGGCGAAGACGACGGCGCCCCCTGCGGTGGCGATGGAGCGGGCTGCGGCCTCTTCGGTGTCGACACCGTCGGCGAGCAGCTCGCGGTAGCGGCTGACGATGAACAGGGAGTAGTCGATGCCCACGGCGAGGCCGAGCATGAGGGCGAGCAGAGGCGTGGTGGAGCTGATGGGACCGAATGCGGATGCGGCGAAGATGAGCCCGATCGCCGACCCGACGCCGACGAGCGCGGTGACGAGAGGGAGTCCTGCGGCCAGGAGCGAGCCGAGCGTGAGGGTGAGCACGACGAGGGCGACAAGCACGCCGACGGCTTCGGTGATGGTGACGGTGGGCATGCTGGTGGCGAAGAGCTGTCCGCCGAGCACGGCCTGCGCGTCGGCGGGCAGCGCGGTGTCGAGGTCGGCGGCGATGTTCTCGAGCGCCGCGATGGTGTCGTCGGTGATGTCGAACTGTCCGCCGTCGAGTTGGAGGTTGATGATGGCGGCGTCGCGGTCGGGGTCGATCATGTCGCCGGTTTCGCTGGCGTAGGGTGAGGCGGCAATGCTCATCTGGTCGAGGTCGCCGAGTTCGTCGAGGGCGGCCTCGATGCTGCGCACGACGGCGGGGTCATCGACGCCGCCGGGTGCGACGACGATGATCTGGGCGGTGGCGCCAGCGACCTGGGGGAAGGTGGCAGCGAGGGAGTCGAGGGCTTTCTGCGACTCGGTGCCGGGGATGGAGACGGAGTTGTCGAGGCCCTGTCCGATGGTGAGGGCAAGGCTGCCGACGATGCCGAGCAGGATGACCCAGGCGATGACGACGAGGGTGCGGGCGCGGTAGCTGGCGCGACCGAGTGAGTAGAGAATGGATGACATGCGGAGTCTTTCGCAGGGCTGGCGGAGCAGAGAGATGAATACACCGATGTATCCGATACACAAATGTATCCGATACACTGATGTATCTCAACCGCGCGACGGGATTCTCAGGGAGGTGTCAGTGTGACGGAGACGGATGCGGTGGTCGATTCTGCGCGACGCCAGCGCACCCGGCAGCGTCTCATGGATGCCGCCCTTGAGGTGTTCGCGGAGCAGGGCGTGCACGCGGCGCCGGTGGAGGCGATCGTCGAGCGCGCGGGGTTCACCCGGGGCGCGTTCTACTCCAACTTCGAATCGAAGTTCGAGCTGTTCCTGGCGCTCGCGGAGCGGGAGAACGAGTTGCGGGTGCAGCGCCTGCACGAGCTCGTGGGCGATCTTCCGGCGGGGTTCGAGTTCCCGCGCGGACTCGATGAGATCGCGGCGCTCGTGGAGCGTTTTCTGGCGGTCGACTCCGGGGGTGCGACCTGGGTGCTGGTGCTGGCGGAGTTCCGAATGCTGGCGCTGCGCGACCGCGACATGGCGAAGCAGTTCCTGGAGTTCGAGCGCCGCATCGACGCCGAGCTGGGGGCGATGCTGGAGTCGTCGATCGGGCGGCTCGGCATGGAGTTCACGATCGAGCCGGCCGAGTTCGCACGGCTCGCGGCGATCGTCTACGAGGCGGGAGTTCAGGAGTCGATCCTGTCGGGGGAGCCGTCACGGCTGGCCCGCCGGTCGCTGCCGGAGCTCGTGCAGGCTTTCACCCGGCAGGCTCCTGGTTGAGGTGAAACTTGGTGGTTGAGGGATTCAGGCGAAGCCTGAATCGTCTCGAAACCACCACACAACAGAACACTAGGTGGTTGAGGTGCCGCGCAGCGGCAGTCTCGAAACCACCACACAACAGAAACGAAGGGATCAGGAAAGTGGACGTCAAAGGCAAGGTCATCGTCGTCACGGGCGGCGGCAACGGTATGGGTCGTGAGGTGGTTCTGGGCCTGTTGGCTCGGGGCGCCGCCGTCGCGGCTGCTGACATGAGCAAAGAGGGGCTCGCGGAGACGGCGGAGTTGGCGAAGGCCCCCGAGGGTCGTCTGTCGACGCACGTGCTGAACGTGACGGATCGCGACGCGGTGCTGAAGTTCCCCGCGGCAGTGGAGAAGGCGCACGGCCAGGTGGATGGCCTGGTGAACGTTGCCGGCATCATCCAGAAGTTCGTGAAGATCAGCGATCTCAGTTTCGAGGAGATCGAGCGCGTCATGAACGTCAACTTCTGGGGTGTTGTGAACATGACGAAGGCGTTCCTGCCGACGCTGCTGGAGCGGCCTGAAGCATCCGTGGTGAATGTGTCGAGCATGGGCGGGTTCCTGCCGGTGCCGGGGCAGGCGACGTACGGGGCGAGCAAGGCGGCGGTGAAGCTGTTCACCGAGGCGCTGTATGCCGAGACGCGCGGCACGAACCTGGCGGTGACGGTGGTGTTCCCGGGCGGCGTGGGCACGAACATCACCGCGAACTCGGGGGTGGACATCCCGAACATGGGCGAGGTGGAGCAGGGCAAGGCGCGCAAGGTGGTGAGCCCGGCGGATGCGGGCCGTCAGATCATCGAGGGCTTGGAGAAGGGCGCGTACCGGGTGCTGATCGGCAGCGACGCGAAGATGATGGACAAGCTGTCGCGGCTGATGCCGCGGAAGGCGACCGAGCTGATCGCGAAGCAGATGAAGTCGCTGCTCGGCTAGTGATCACACCCGCCGTGGAGGTGTTGCGATGAGGGCGCTGGGGGTGGCGCTGCTTGTCGTTGCGGTGATCGTCTTGGTGATGATCATTCGTCTTCGGCGGCTGCGGCATCTGCGGTTGACGAGCGACAACGAGCGGCGCGCTGACGGGGAGACGTAGCCCCAGTCCCGCGCATCCCGTGGCAGCGTCAGCCGCTCTTGCGGCGGAACTCGCGTCTGGTCCGCGCGCCCTGATTGGCGTGGACGGCGGAGTCTCCGTCGAGGTGCTTCTCGCCCGTGCGCTGCTGCGCGTTCTTCTTGTCGAGCGCTTCCTTGAACTTGCGCTTCATCTCCTCCTCAGCGGAGGACTGTGCGGATTCGTCGCTGCTCATGTACCCAGCCTAGACGGCATTGGTGACGCGGCACCGAGACGAAAAGCGCGAGCCCTCAGTCGAGTCGGCTCAACGAGCGAGCCAGCTCAGTGACACGATGTGCTGTGCGGGCTACCGGTCGAGGGTGACGCTCAGCGTTCCGATCTCCGTGAAGTCCGTCTGGAACTGCGCGCACTCGGCGCTGTAGACGGGCTCGAGCGTCACGAGCCTCGCCGTGGCGGTGCCACTGAGCTCGGTGACCACGAACTGTCCGTCGATGAATTCGGCCGCCTCGGGAAC
>DAOMOV010000048.1:0-10724 GCA_035444505.1 Terrimesophilobacter sp. | reverse complement strand
GAGGCCACAGAGGCGCTGGAGGCCCGCAAGTCGTGGCTGGGAGCAATCGGCTGAAACACTCGAGACACGTTATACACCGTCCTCAGTTATACACAGCCTCCAGTTTTCCACCGTTGGCCCGATTGGCGACGACGGGGGCACGATGATCCGTCACACTCGACGAATGATCTCGACTCCATTCCTTGGCGAGCTTCTCGACACCGAACTGCCGCTCGCGGAGCTGTGCGCCGTGGTTCTCGACGGCGAGGCCACGAGACTGGGGCCAGCCTTTGCTCCCATCGATGTTCCGCACGGTGTGAGGCTGCGTGCCCGCGCTCTCGGTCTCGTGCTGCCCTCCCGGCACATCGCCGATCGACGAACGGCTGCCTGGGTGCACGGCGCGCTGGTGGCTCTCCCCCGAACCCTCGACGCGTGCGTGCGTGCGGATGAGCGACCGAGTCCGATGCTCGGCTCCGAGGCGCGAATTCGTCAAGTGGTCATCGCCGAGACCGAGATCGCGATCCTCGCGGGTGTGAGTGTGACGACGCCCCTGCGCACGATTTTCGACCTTCTGCGGGAACCGGCCTTCGATGACGAGGGGGCCGACCTCGTGCGGCGGTTGAGCCGAATCTGCCGGGTGTCGTTCGAGGACTGCAGGCGCTACCTCGACTCCCGCTCGCACCTGCCCAGGAAGTCGCTCACGCGGTCGCGGCTCCTGCACGCTTTCGTGCAGCACGAGATCGCGGCGTGAGCTATCCCGCGTTGATGCGGTACACGTCGTAGACCTGGTCGATTCGTCGCACGGAGTTGAGCACACGATCGAGGTGTGTCGTGTCTCCCATTTCGAACAGGAAACGGCTGAGCGCCGTGCGATCGCTCGACGTGGTGACGGTGGCCGAGAGAATGTTGACGTGATTCTCCGACAGCACCCGGGTGACATCGGAGAGCAGACCTGACCGGTCCAACGCCTCGACCTGGATCTGCACGCGGAACACGCTCGACTTGGTCGGAGCCCACTCGACCTCAATCATGCGGTCGGGCTGCTGTTTCAGCCCTGCCGTGTTGACACAGTCGGCGCGATGAACAGAAACCCCCGCGCCTCGCGTGACGAAGCCGACGATGTCGTCGCCCGGCACGGGCGTGCAGCACTTCGCCAGCTTGACGAGGATGTCTGGGGCGCCACGCACCAGAATGCCCGAATCGCTGCTGCGCAGCGCTCTCGACTTGGACGGAGTGAAGATCGCTTCGTCACCGTCAGGCTCCGTAGTGAGGGTCGCGAGCACCTTCTCGATGACCGACTGAGTCGACACGTGCCCCTCGCCGACTGCCGCGTAGAGCCCGGAAACATCGTCGTAGCGCAGTTGCGATGCGACCTCGCTGAACGAATCCTGATTCATCAGCTTCTGCAACGGCAGATTCTGCTTGCGCATGGCGCGAGCGATAGCGTCCTTGCCCTGTTCGATCGCCTCCTCGCGGCGCTCCTTGGTGAACCACTGCTTGATCTTGTTGCGCGCCCTCGTGCTCTTGACGAAAGCCAACCAGTCCTTGCTGGGTCCGGCATCCGGATGCTTCGAGGTGAACACCTCGACGACCTCACCACTGTTGAGTTCCGTGTCGAGCGGCACGAGCCGTCCGTTGACTTTGGCGCCCATCGTGCGGTGGCCGACCTCGGTGTGCACCGCGTAGGCGAAGTCGAGCGGGGTTGCTCCTGCCGGGAGACCAATCACCTTGCCCTGTGGTGTGAAAACGTAGACCTCTTTCGCGCCGATCTCGAAACGCAGGGAGTCGAGGAACTCGCTCGGGTCGCTGGTCTCGGCCTGCCAGTCGGAGATGTGCGCAAGCCACGCCATTTCGGTGTTCGCACTCGAGTCCGCAGAGTCTGTCTTGGCGGCGACACGGGCTTTGTACTTCCAGTGCGCGGCAACGCCGAATTCGGCTCGCTGGTGCATCTCGTTGGTGCGAATCTGAATCTCGACCGCTCGCCCTCGGGGACCGATGACCGTGGTGTGCAGTGATTGATAAAGGTTGAACTTGGGGGTGGCGATGTAGTCCTTGAATCGGCCCGGGATGGGATTCCAGCGCGCGTGAATCGCGCCAAGCACGGCGTAGCAGTCGCGCACGCTGTTGACCACGATGCGGATGCCGACGAGGTCGTAGATGTCGTCGAACTCGCGACCGCGTTGAATCATTTTCTGGTAGATGGAGTAGTACTGTTTGGGACGGCCCTCGACGGTGCCCCGAATGCGGGCCGATTTCAGGTCTTCGTTGACCGCGGCGATGACCTCGTCAACGTAGGTCTCACGCTGCGGGGAGCGCTCCTTGACGAGGGTCTCGATTTCGACGTACACCTTGGGGTTGAGCACCTGGAAGGAGAGATCTTCGAGTTCCCACTTGATGGTCTGAATGCCCAGTCGGTGTGCGAGAGGTGCGTAGATTTCGAGTGTTTCCTGTGCTTTACGGGTGGCTGATTCGCTCGAGACGAAACCCCAGGTGCGCGCGTTGTGCAGCCGATCGGCGAGTTTGATGACGAGCACGCGGATGTCTTTCGACATCGCGACCACCATCTTGCGCACCGTTTCGGCCTGCGCGCTGTCACCGTACTTGAGCTTGTCGAGTTTGGTGACACCGTCGACGAGCATGGTGATCTCGTCGCCAAAATCGGTGCGCAACTGATCCAGCGAGTAGTCGGTGTCCTCCACCGTGTCGTGCAGGAGAGCCGCGGCGATGGTGATGGGCCCGATGCCGAGGTCGGCAAGGATCTGTGCCACCGCGAGGGGGTGGGTGATGTACGGCTCACCGCTCTTGCGCAACTGGCCGTCGTGTGCCTCGCGAGCGACGTTGTGGGCGCGCTCGATGAGTCCGACGTCGGCCTTGGGGTGGTGGCTGCGAACCGTCTTGACGAGATTCTCAAGGGCGCCTTCTCGCTGCGCTCGGGAGAAGATTCTGGGCATGAGCGCCCTCAGCAGCGGCGCGGGAGTCTGACTCGGCGCGGCTGAGGCCGGCGGTGCCACCGGTGTTTCGGTCACTCGCCCTCACCTCCTTGGCCAATCACGCGCCGCGACGCGCGAAGCACCCAGGCTTCAGCTTACGACGCTCTCGCTTCGGCTCGCCTTGATGCGTTCAGCGTGCTTCTTGAGCTCCGGCTCGCTGCTGCGCAGGTGGGCATAGACGGGTGCCGCGATGAAGATCGTCGAGTAGGTGCCGACGAGCATGCCGATGAAGAGGGCGAGCGCGATGTCGCGCAGGGTTCCTGCGCCGAGCAGCACCGACCCGATGAAGAGGATGGAGCCGACCGGCAGGATCGCGACCACGGAGGTGTTGATGGAGCGCACCAGGGTCTGGTTGACGGCGAGGTTGACCGACTCGGAGAAGGTTCGTGTCTTTCCTCCCCCGTCCTCGGACGTGTTTTCGCGAATCTTGTCGAAGACGACGACGGTGTCGTATAGCGAGTAGCCGAGAATCGTCAGGAAGCCGATCATGGCGGCGGGAGTGACCTCGAATCCAAATACCCCGTACACGCCTGCGGTGATGATGAGGTCGTGAAGCAGCGCGATCATCGCGGCGAGTGACATCTTCCAGGTGCGGAAGTAGATCGCCATGACGACTCCGGCGAGCACGAGGAAGATGATGAGGGCGCGAATGGCGCTGCTCGTGATGTCCTGCCCCCAGGTGGCACCAACGAACGACGCGTCGACGTCGCTCGAGTTGACCCCGTAGGCGCGCGCGAGAGAGTCGCGAACGTCATCGCTTTCACGGTTGGTGAGCTGGTCGGTCTGCACACGCACGGTGTCCCCACCGATGATGGCGATGCGGGAGATCGTGCCGGGCACGGCCTCGGTAACGGCGTTCTGCGCGATCGTCTGGTCTTGATCGGTGACGTTCGAGACGGTGAACTGTGAACCGCCGGTGAACTCGATGCCGAAAGCGAATCCGCCCTTCACGACGGTGCCGAGCACTGAGCCGACGATGAGGATGACGGCGATCGCGTACCAGATCGCTCGTCGTCCGACGAAGTTGAAGGAGAGCTTCCCGGTGTAGAGGTCGTTTCCGAACTGGGCGAAACTGCGCATCAGCCGTCCTTCCTCTCTCCGCGGCTTGCCGCTTCGGCGGCCTTCCTCTCCGCAATGGTCTGACGCTTGGCGGCCTCCTTGCTGCTGGAGGCCCGCTTGGTGGCGGTCACGGCGACGGGTTCCCTGAACTGTGCTCGCCCTCGATAGACGGCGCCAAGCGCCTTCGGATCGAGCCCCGAGAGTCGGTGGCCCTCCCCGAAGAACTTCGTCTTTGCGAGCAGTTGCAGCACCGGATGCGTGAACATCGTCACGACCAGCAGGTCGACCAGCGTGGTGAGCCCGAGGGTGAGGGCGAAGCCCTGCACGTTGCCGACGGCAAGGATGAACAAGATCGCGGCGGCAAGGAAGTTGACGGTGTCGGACGCGAAGATGGTGCGGAGTGCTCGTTTCCAGCCCGCCTCGACGGCGGATTCGAGCCCGCGGCCGTCACGCAACTCGTCGCGGATCCGCTCGAAGTAGACGATGAACGAGTCGGCGGTGATACCGATTGCGACGATGAGGCCGGCGACACCCGCAAGGGAGAGCCGGTAGCCTTCGCGCCACGACAGTATCGCGACGATGAGGTAGGTGATGACGAACGCCATGGTGAGGGAGGCGACCGTCACCAGGCCCAGGGTCCGGTACTGGAACAGGGAGTAGATGACAACAAGCACTAAACCGATGAGCCCAGCGAGAAGCCCGCTCTCGAGCTGACTTGTGCCCAGCGTTGCCGAGATGGTGTCTTGGGTGAGCACGGTGAAGCCGATGGGCAGCGCACCGAACTTGAGCTGGTCGGCGAGAGCCTTGGCCGAGTCCTGGGTGAAGTTTCCGGTGATCTGCGGCTTGCCGTCAGGGATGACGGCGTTCATCGTCGGTGCCGTGATGACTTTGCCGTCGAGCACCACCGCGAACTGGTTCCGCGGATCTCCGTCGGGGAAGCTGAAGAGTCTGCGCGACACCTCGGCGAACAGCGGGCCGCCTTCGCCGGTGAAGGTGATGGTGACACCCCACTGGCCGGTGGCGACACCGGTCGAGCTCATGACGAGGTCGGCGGTCGCATCCGCGATGTGCTCACCGGTGAGTTCTACGGTTCCGTCGTCGTTCGTGTCCACGGGGCCGAGCAGGTACTTGATCTGACCGAGGTCGTCGCAGGTGATGAGGGGCTCGTCGGAGGGTGCGACCGCCATGGTTGCTTCATCGACGCTGTCACAGGTGAAGTTGGTGAACTCGTCGAACAGCTCCTCGGTGATCCAGGCGAGGTCGCTCGCGTCAGTCGGCGTCGGTGTCGCGGTGGGTTCAGCCGAGGGGCTCGGCTCTGCAGTCTCGCTCGGCTCCACAGCCTCCGTGAGTTCGTCCGTCTCTTCCGGCTCACCGTCTACCGACTCGCCGTCCACGGGCTCATCGCTCGGAGCCGGCGACACGCTCGGGGTCGGGGTGGGGGTGGGAGATGCGACGTCGTACGTCAGCACGGGGCGGAAGGCGAGCTTCGCGGATGCCTCGAGTCGCGACATCGTGGCGTCATCGGGCACGCCAGGCAGGGAGACGACGACGTTCAATCCGCTCGTGCTGATCTCGGCCTCAGACACGCCCGTGGCGTCAACGCGCTGGCGGATGATCGCGACCGACTGGTCTAGCTGCTCTTGAGAGACCGTCTGGCCGCTCTCCAACTGTGGAGCCAGGATGATCTGGGTTCCGCCCTCGAGGTCGAGCGCGAGCTTCGGGGCCCAGGATGCACCGCCCCAGAGCACCCCACCGCCCAGGATCGCGAGCAGCCCTAGCACTATCACCACGAACCAGGTGAGGGTGCGCTGCGCCTTTTTCACCGGCGAAGGTCGTGCTGCCACGTGGCGCTCTGCTTTCTCAAGGGTGGGGAGATAAAGGGGACGCGAGCCGCCGCGGCGGCTCACAACAGGCTAGAGCCTACTCGGACTTCTTACCTTTCCCTTTCGGCTTGTCATCGGGGTTGATCCGCTCGCCGTACTCAGGTTCGCCCAGGTGAATAGCGTTCGACTCGTTGAGCTGGGGGCCCGAGGTCGTCTCATCGGCTTCGACGGCGTCATCCGGAACCTCATCGACGGCTGGCTTGAGCAGCACCTGGCGGTGCACGCGCGCTGTGACGCCCGGTGAGATCTCGAGAACCGCGATGTTCTCGTCCTCATCGATGGAGACGATCGTGCCGTAGAGCCCGAAGTTCGTCATGACCTCGGTCCCGGGAACCATCGCTTCGCGACGCTTCGCGGCCTCGGCCTGACGCTTGCGACTGTTTCGGAACTGAAAGTAGATGAAAGCCGCGAGCACGACCAAGAGGAGTAGAAGAGTGATGTCGGGCATGCGGGACGGAACCTTCCGAGTCTCGTGTGGAGCTAGTGGCCGAATGGCCACCTTGAATTATAGGTCATCCTCGAAGAGGCTTCCGCTGTGCAGCGGCACACCGCGGTGCTTGTACGCTGCTTTCGTCGCCACGCGACCCCGTGGAGTGCGCGTGAGCAGTCCCACGCGCACGAGGAACGGTTCGACGACGGACTCGATGGTTTCGGCTTCCTCGCCGACCGAAACAGCGAGGGTTCCCAGGCCCACGGGTCCGCCCTCAAAGCGCTCGAGAATGATGTCAAGCACCGCGCGATCGAGTCGGTCGAGGCCGAGTTCGTCAACGTCGTAGAGTTCGAGGGCAGCGCTGACTGCCTCGATGCCGTCTACGTCGTGCACGAGCATGTAGTCCCGCACCCTGCGCAGCAGTCGGTTGGCGATCCTGGGTGTTCCGCGGCTGCGACCCGCGATCTCAGCCAGTGCATCCGTGTCGACGTCAAGCCCCAGCAGGCCCGACGCACGATCAAGCACCTGTCGAAGCTCGGCGCTGTCGTAGAACTCGAGGTGGGCGGTAAAGCCGAATCTGTCTCGAAGCGGATTCGGCAGCAGGCCAGACCTCGTGGTCGCCCCGACGATAGTGAACGGTGCAAGATCGAGCGGGATGGATGTCGCACCAGCACCCTTGCCCACCATGATGTCCACGCGAAAGTCTTCCATCGCCAGGTACAGCATCTCTTCCGCCGAGCGCGCCATGCGGTGTATCTCGTCAATGAAGAGCACTTCACCGGGTACGAGGGAGGACAGCAGTGCAGCGAGATCGCCCGCGTGCTGGATTGCGGGGCCACTCGACACTCGAAGCGGTCGACCGCTCTCTTCTGCGACGATCATCGCGAGCGTGGTCTTGCCGAGGCCCGGCGGACCGGCAAGAAGGATGTGGTCGGGCGTGCGACTCTGCATCGCGGCCGCGTCGAGCAGCAATTGGAGTTGAGCACGCACCTTCGCCTGGCCGACGAACTCCGCGAGCGTCTTGGGGCGCAGTGCTCCTTCGAACGCGAGCTCCGCCTCGGATTCGGGCCTTGGCCCGACAATGCGGTCGTGGTCGCTCATCGTTTCATGCTCCGCGAGGGCCGAGACGTGCCCAGCTCGGCGAGAGCCAGCCTCAACAGCGACTGCACGCTGGCGCGGTCGTCATCACTCGCGCTCGTCGTGACATCGTCAACGGTGCTCGCGGCGAGACGCTCGTTCCAGCCGAGCCCGATGAGCGCCGACACGACGCGCTGCGCGACCTCGTTGTTCGCTGCTGCCTTCCCGGCGATGTCGGATGCTGGTGCGAACAGTTTGCCTGCGAGCGACACGATGATGAGCTTCGCCGTCTTCGGCCCGATGCCCTGCGCTTTGCGGAATGCGGAGTCGTCCTCCCTCGCGACAGCGCCAGCGATCTCGTCGATGCTGAGTTCTCCGAGCACTGACATGGCCGACTTAGGGCCTACCCCGCTGACCTCGATGAGGAGCTCGAACACCTCGCGATGAGCGGGGTCCCGAAACCCGTACAGCGACAACTCATTGTCACGAACGATGAGCGCAGTGCTCACCGTGAGGTTCTGACCGTCGCGAAGCTCACGCGCGTGAGTGGCTGTGACGGTGACGGCGAGTCCGATACCGCCGACCCCGATGACGACGCTCGCACCGGAGATGCTGAGAACCGTGCCGGAGAGGGAAGCGATCACCCCTTCACCCTACGTGCGGCCCCCGACGAAGTCGCGGATGCCTCGGCGGCGCGCCACGCCTGCTGTGCGGGCGTGAGCGGCTCATCCGGGACCGTCGCGGGGCGACCTCTCCACGCGTGACAGATCGCGAGAGCGAGCGCGTCACTCGCGTCGGCGGGTTTCGGCATGACGTCCAGGCGCAACACGGTCGCGACCATCGTGCCGAGTTGACGCTTATCCGCCTGACCGTAGCCGGTGAGCGCGGCTTTCACCTCGGTCGGGGTGTGGAAGCCGACGGTCAGTCTCCTTTGCGCAGCCGCGCGAAGGGCAACTCCGCTCACCTGGGCGACGCCCATGACGCTGCGCAGGTTCTGCTGTGCGAAAACTCTCTCGATGGCGACGGCATCGGGGTGGTGTTCGTCGAGCAGTCGCTCAATGCCGTCTCCCAGTGCGAGCAGTCGCTGTTCGAGCGGTTCGCCCGCATCGGTGCGCAGTACCTCCACGTGCACGAGCGTCACGGTGCGATCCCGTGCGACGTCCACGACTCCGACACCGCAGCGGGTGAGGCCGGGGTCGATTCCGAGAACCCTCAGTCTCGCGCTCACGGTTGCCGCTACTCGTCTGCGTCGAGTTCGGCCTGCACCTCGGGAGACACGTCGAAGTTGCTGAACACGTTCTGCACATCGTCGCCGTCTTCGAGGGCGTCGATGAGCCTCATGACCTTGCGTGCGGTGTCCGCGTCGACCTCGATCGTCACGTTCGGCACGAACTCGGCTTCGGCCGAGTCGTAGTCGATCCCCGCCTCCTGCAGCGCAGTGCGCGCCGCAACGAGGTCGCTGGGGTCGGTGATGACCTCAAAACCACCGCCTTGATCGAGCACCTCTTCTGCGCCCGACTCGAGAACAGCGCTGAGGATGTCATCCTCGTCTACGTCGTCGGTCTTCGTGATCGAGATCACGCCCTTGCGGTTGAAGTTGTATGCGACGCTGCCCGGGTCTGCCATGGTCCCGCCGTTACGGGTCATCGCTACACGCACATCTGCTGCGGCACGATTCTTGTTGTCGGTGAGGCACTCGATGAGCAGCGCGATGCCGCCGGGTGCGTAGCCTTCGTACATGATCGTCACATATTCGATGGACTCACCCGTGAGACCGGCACCGCGCTTGATGGCGCGATCGATGTTGTCATTGGGAACCGACGTCTTCTTGGCTTTCTGAACCGCATCAACGAGCGTCGGGTTGCCGGCAAGGTCTGCGCCACCGATCTTCGCCGCCACCTCGATGTTCTTGATGAGTTTCGCGAACGACTTTGCGCGTCGCGCATCAATCACGGCCTTCTTGTGCTTGGTCGTCGCCCACTTTGAGTGCCCAGCCAACGTCGCCCTCTCTCTTGATCTCCGCCGGTAGTCTACCGAGCCGCCTCCGGGCGCCGTCGTGCTGGCCGTGTCGTGCGCACCCGCACGCGAACTCCCGCCTCCCGAAGCTCGAGGGCTGCAAGTTGGCGCAGCACCGTCGGCTCCCCGGAACGCCACCCCTGAACAGGGTTTCTAGAGATCGCAGCAAGCTCGGCACGCGTTCCGTTGACGAGCGCACGCAGGGCGAGCAGGTCGTGGCCGTCGTCGAGTCGCTGCAGCTGGTCGGCCGTGGTCGCGCGGCGGATGAACACGAGTCGCCGTCGGAGCCACACCCAGCACACGAGCAGCCCAACGGCGAGAGCCGTCACGACCCCGACGACGATACCCGTCGTCTCAATGAACGATTCCGTGGCGTCACCGAAGTCGGCGATAGTCGTTCCCGTGTGGCTCGCCGAGTCGAACGGGAACCGCACGGCATCCCCGACAAGTGGTACTTGTCCGAGTGCGTCACCGGCGCCCAGCATTGCCGATTGAAACCCCTCCCCGGCAGCGCGCAGCTGTCGACCCAGCTCAGCCACCGACGCGACCGCGGAGCCGATGATCACCCCGAGCCACACCCCGAGGCTGATCACGAGAAGGGCGAGTGCATCCGCCGCGATCTGGGTGATTCGCCGTGGCCAGAAATCGGAGTAGATCTTCATGCCACCAGCATGACGGCTCAGGCCACGCGGCGCACCCGTTCGATGAAGTACTCGTGGAACCTCGTGTCGCCGGTCATCTCCGGGTGGAACGAGGTCGCGACCACGTGCCCCTGTTCGACGGCGACAACGCGGCCGTCAGCGAGTGCCGCGAGCGGTGTCACGCGCTCCCCCACTCGCTCGACAATCGGTGCACGGATGAATACCGCGTGCACCACCGGTGTGCCGATGATGGGAACGTCGAGGTCGACCTCGAAAGAGTCCACTTGGGAGCCAAAGGCGTTGCGGCGCACATCGATGTCGATGGCGTCGAGGCTGAGCTGCCCCTCGATCCCGTCGAGGATGCGACGAGCGAGCATGATGAGCCCCGCGCAGGTTCCGTAGACGGGCAGCCCGTCGGAGATCGCGCGCTGCAGCGGCGCACGGATGCCGAAGGTGCGCGAGAGCTTGTCCATGACACTGGACTCGCCGCCAGGGATGATCAGCCCGTCGACCTGAGCGAGGTCCTCGGGGCTGCGCACCCTTCGAGTCGACACGCCGAGCACCTCCAGCATCTGCAGGTGCTCCCGCACGTCGCCCTGGAGGGCGAGAACCCCTACCGTGACCGGTTTACCAGCCACGCTCGGCGAGG
>DAOMOV010000047.1:0-10794 GCA_035444505.1 Terrimesophilobacter sp. | reverse complement strand
TGATTCGTGGAACGTTCGCCAACATCCGCCTCCGCAACCACCTCCTCGCCGCCGAGAACAACGGCGCGGGCGTCGAGGGCGGGTACACGCGAGACTTCACCAAGGCGGATGCTCCGCAGGCGGCCATCTACGACGCCTCCCAGAACTACCAGGCCGCGGGCATCCCGCTCGTCGTGCTCGGTGGCAAGGAATACGGTTCGGGCTCGAGTCGCGACTGGGCCGCCAAGGGCACGAGCCTGCTCGGCGTTCGTGCGGTCATCACCGAGAGCTTCGAGCGCATCCACCGCTCCAACCTCATCGGAATGGGCGTCGTGCCGCTGCAGTTCCCCGAGGGAGAGAACGCGGACACGCTCGGCCTCGACGGCACCGAGCTCATCTCGATCAGCGGACTCACCCAGCTCAATGAAGGCACGACGCCCAAGACGGTCAGGGTCACGGCCATCCCGAGTGAGCACTCGCCCGCGGGCAAACAGTCGATCGAGTTCGACGCTGTCGTGCGCATCGACACGCCCGGCGAAGCTGACTATTACCGCAACGGCGGCATCCTGCAATACGTGCTCAGGAGTCTCGTTTAGGCTTCAGGCATGAGCATACTCGAGACCATCACGCAGCCCCGTGACCTCGATCGGCTCAGCATCGAACAGGTGCGCGAACTCGCGGAGGAGATCCGCGAGTTCCTCGTGGGCGAGGTGTCGAAGACGGGTGGGCATCTCGGACCGAACCTCGGGGTGGTTGAACTTACCATCGCCATCCACCGCGTCTTCAACTCCCCGAAAGACCCGATCATCTTCGACACGGGTCACCAGTCATACGTGCACAAGCTGCTCACGGGCAGGCAGGACTTCTCGCGCCTACGCCAATACGGTGGCCTCGCAGGATACCCACAGCGTTCCGAGTCCGTGCACGATGTCGTCGAAAGCTCCCACGCCTCCAGCTCGCTGAGCTGGGCCGACGGCATCTCCCGCGCGTTCGAGATGACAGGACAAGACGACCGGCACGTCGTCGCTGTCGTCGGAGACGGCGCCCTCACCGGTGGGATGACCTGGGAAGCACTCAACAACATCAGCGACGACAACACGCGCAACCTCGTCATCGTCGTCAACGACAACGGTCGTTCCTATGCGCCCACCATCGGCGGAATGGCGCACTTCCTGAACCGGGTTCGCACAAAGCGCAGCTATCGTCGGCTCTACCTCACGAGCGCCCGATTTTTCGACCGGCTCGGCTCCCCAGGGCGTGCTATCTTCCGCGGTGTCCGCGGCGGCACCCACGGTTTTCTCAGTCGCTTCGCCAACAACAGAGGCCCCTACGCGAGCCTCGACATCAAATACCTCGGACCCATCGACGGTCACGACCCCAGAGCGCTGGAAGAAGCCCTCCACCAGGCGAAGAACTACTCGGCTCCCGTCATCGTGCACGTCATCACCCAGAAGGGCAAGGGCTTCGCACCCGCCATGCTCGATGACGCCGACCAGTTTCATGCGGTCGGACAGATAGACCCGCGCACGGGCCTGCCGCTGGAAGCCAGCAACGGAACCTCCTGGACAGGTGTGTTCTCCGACGAACTCGTCCGCATCGCCGACCATAACGACCGAGTCGTCGGGATCACCGCGGCCATGCTCATCCCCACCGGGCTGCACAGGCTCGCCGCGAAGCATCCGGATCGAGTCTTCGACGTCGGCATCGCCGAGCAGCACGCCGTCACGAGCGCCGCCGGACTCGCCTTCGGCGGACTGCACCCCGTCGTCGCCGTCTACGCCACCTTCGTCGGTCGCGCGCTCGACCAGGTGCTCATGGATGTCGCGCTGCACAAGGCCGGGGTCACCTTCGTGCTCGACCGCGCCGGAGTCACCGGGCCCGACGGCCCCAGCCACCACGGTCAGTGGGACCTCGGGGTGCTTCAAGTGGTTCCGGGAATCAGAATCGCCGCACCCCGCGACGCCGAGACGCTGCGTGAGGAGCTCGGTGAGGCGATTGCGATAGACGACGCGCCCACTGTCATCCGCTTTCCCAAGGGAAAGGTTGGCGCTGACATTCCTGCCGTGCGGCGCACAGCAGACGGCGTCGATGTGCTGCGAGACGCCCCGCACAAAGACGTGCTCATCGTCGCCGTCGGGCCGTTCGCTGCGCTCGCTCTCGACGTTGCCGCTCGCCTCGCCGACCAGGGCATCGGTGCGACCGTCATCGACCCGCGCTGGGTTGTGCCCACCCCCAAGAGCATCGTGGGCCTCGCAGATGAGCATCGACTCGTCGTCTCGATCGAAGACGGTGTGCGGGTCGGCGGGGTGGGCACACGAATCCGCCAGGACCTTCGCGCAGCGGGAGTCGACACCGGTCTCACCGAACTCGGACTGCCCGCCGAGTTCCTCGACCACGCCTCACGTGACGAGATCCTGGAGAGCGTCGGTCTCAGTGCTCAGGCGATCGCGCGTGACGTTGTGGCGCAAGTTCTGGGATCACGGATCCCCGTCGCCAAGCCACTCGCGGATTCCGCCGACCACGTCGCCGTCGACGTGCCGCGCGAACGCTAGTGACTCGTCGCCGCGCGTGCGTCACGCGTGTTCGCCGAAGACGATCCCCTCGGCAAGATCGAGAATGATGGCGATGCCGTCCGGCGGCTGACGCAGGGCGTGGCCGAGCAGGTGTGTGGCAGCGATCGCGCGGGCTCGTGCGGTGAAACCCGGGTCGCCGTCCCTCAGCCAGCCTGCTCGCCAAGAGTGGGCGAGGGCTTCGATGTGCGCGGCAGTGTCGCGCTTTCCCGCCTGCCGAAGGTGGCCGGCGAGCACGAGCAGGTGGGCGTAGAAGGCCGCACTGTCATCAGCGGGGTCGCCGAGGCCCGCGGTGTCTATGTCGAGCAGCCCAGTGATGACCAGCTCTGTGATGTTCAAGCCGGTGTCGGTGCTTCCCGGACTCGCTCCGATGAAGATCTGCCCCGCGTGCAGGTCGCCGTGGATGGTGACGAGCGTGACCGTGCCGCTGCGACCCTCGAACAGCAGCTGCCGGCTGCCGTGGGCGAGCCTGCTGAGTGCTGCCTTGTTCTCGGGCTGGAGGGTATTCAGCCGACTGAGATACCAGGCGAGGCGGTCGACGAGTGACTCGCGGGCGGGTTCTGCGCTGGGAACGGTGGCGATGTGGTCGGCGAGTTCCCGCACCTTCTCCAGGAATTCATCGTCGAGGCGTACCGGCACTTTCTGCGCTTCGGTGCCGCTGAGCTCGGTGAGGGCGATGAGTCCTTCGTCGCTCCAGCCGATGACGCGCGGCACGGTCACTCCCGCGTTGAGGAAGGCGGTGTGGCGTTCGACGATTGCGGCGGCTCGCCCGGGCCGCACGACTTTGAGGTAGAGCCGTTGCGAGCCGTCTTCGACCCGGATGACGGCGCGTTTTCCGGGCCGGTAGGCGAGCACGGTGAGCTTCGGCTGCTGCGTGGTGACCCCGAGCTTGGCCAGCAGAGCGGAAGCCGAATCGCTGAAGACGGTCGCGGAGAGGGCAGGGAGCGCGGGGTCATTCGGATACACCCACACGGCGATGCGGCTGCTGGTGCCCGGCTGCTCGAGGATGAGCACCCCTTCGCCGGCGTCGACGTCGGAGTCGGTTTCGACAAAGATGGTGTGGGTTTGAGGGCCGGTCGCCTCGGAGTGGAGGGTCACTTCGAATCCGAACTGGTTTCCTCTGCGCGCTGGTTCGGTGTGGGTTGCTCGCCACTCGGTGAGAGTGAGCCCCAGCCGTTCGGCAACGACCGTCAACAGCCCGTTGGGGTCGCTGACGTCGAGCGAGTTCATTCAGTAAGCATGGCGTCCTGGCTGCCCCGGGTCTAGCTGGGCTCGCCTCCGGCGTGAAATTCGTCAGTCGACGCCGCGCACCGGCGGGTGATGGAAGGTGTCGCCGAAGACGCGTTCGGAGGCCCCTACCCGGTCCAGGTAGGGCGTGACGCCGCCCATGTGGAAGGGCCAGCCAGCGCCCATGATCATGCACAGGTCGATGTCCTGGGGGGTGCCAACGACACCGTCGTCAAGCATCCGCTTGATCTCATCGGCGAGGCCGTCGTGAACGCGGCGGGTGAGCTCCTCCGCGGTCATGGGACTCGTGCCGCCCGAGACTATCTCGAGTGCCTTCTTGTCCCAGCCCTTGACCTTGCCCTTGCTGTCTCGGTCGAGAATCTTGCCGTGCTCGGCGAGCCTGTGCAGGTTCTCGCTCTCGAAGAAGCGGTCGGGGAACGCCCTGTGGTGGGTGTCGAGCACATGGGCACCAACGGTGAGTCCGACGAGTTCGAGCAGGTCGAACGGCCCCATGGGAAGGCCGAGGGGTTTCGTCGCCTCGTTGACGGTGTCGAAGGATGTTCCCGTGTCGACGGCGTGCATCGCTTCACCGAGAAGTTTGGCGAGGATGCGGTTGACCACGAACCCGGGGGTGTTCTTCGTGATGACTGCGGTCTTGTAGAGGGTTGCTGCGACACTCATCGCCGTGGCGAGGGTCGCGTCGTCGGTTTTGGCCGCGTTGACGACCTCGACAAGGGGCATGACGGCGACGGGGTTGAAGAAGTGGAACCCGACGAGGCGTTCCGGGTGCTTCAGTTTCGCGCCGATCTCGTCAACCGAGAGGGAGGAGGTGTTGGTGGCGAGCACCGCGGTCTCGGAGACGTGCTGCTCGATCTCGGCGAACACGTTCTGCTTGATCTCGAGCTCTTCGAAGACGGCTTCGATGACCCAGTCGCAGTCGGCGAAGTCGGCTTTGTCGGTGGTGCCCCTCAGCAGGGCGTTCAGGCGGTTGTGCTCGTCCGAGCCCAGGCGACCCTTGCTGTGCAGGGTGTCGAGTTCGCCGCGAATGTACTCGAGGCCCTTGTCGACACGGGCCTGGTCGAGGTCGGTGATCACCACGGGCACCTTGTGGCGGCGCAGGAAGAGCAGCGCGAACTGGCTCGCCATGAGACCTGCGCCGATGACGCCGATCTTGGTGACGGGCTTGGCGAGCTTCTTGTCGGGCGCCCCGGTGGGCTTCTTGGCGTGCTTCTGCACCAGGTTGAAGGCGTACACGCTTGCCTGGAACTGGTCGCCGGAGATGAGTTCGGCAAGAGCGTCGTCTTCGGCCTTGAAGCCGGTGGCCCTGTCGGTGTTCTTGGCCGCTGCGAGCAGGTCGAGGGCTTTGTAGGGGGCCTTCGGCACGGTGCCGATCTTGCTCTCGAGCGACTTGCGAGCGACACCGATGGCAATGTCCCACTTGATGGCGCGCTCGACCTTGCCCGGCTCATTGGCGCGCTTGACCTTGGTGTCTCCCGAGATGATGGAGTCGGCCCAGCGGATCGAGTCCTCGAGAAAGTTGGCCGGCCCGAACATGACGTCGGCGATGCCCAGCTCGAGTGCGTCGCTTGCCTTGAGAGTGCGGTTGTTCTTCAGCGGGTTCTCGATGATGACGCGCAGCGCGTTCTCGATGCCGATGAGGTTCGGCAGCAGCCACGCGCCTCCCCAGCCGGGAATGAGCCCGAGGAAGACCTCGGGGAGCGCGATCGCGGGTGCGGATGAGTCCACGGTGCGGTAGTCGGCGTTGAGGGCGATCTCGAGGCCGCCGCCCAGAGCGAGACCGTTGATGAAGACGAACGAGGGAACACCGAGCTCACTCAGCATGCCGAGCGAATAGTGGCCCTGCTCGCCCAGCAGACGGGCGATCTTCTTGCTCGGGATGTCGGAGACGCGCGACAGGTCGGCACCCGCAGCGAGATAGTACGGTTTGCCGGTGACGGCAACGCCGTGAATCTCACCCGCTTTCGCTCGCGCCCTCAGCGCGGTGAGTGTCTCGGCATACTCGAGCATGGTGCCGGGCCCGAGCGTGTTGGGGCGTGTGTGATCCCGGCCGTTGTCGAGGGTCACGAGTGCGAGAGTCTTGCCCCCGCTGAGGGGCACGTCGCGCACGTAGGAGTGTGTGATGACCTCGTCGGCGACAAGGCTGGTGAGTTCTTCGAAACGGTTCGTGGTCACGATGCTTGGGCTACTTTCGTCCGTCGTAATGAGGGTTTTCCCAGATGACGCTGCCGCCCTGGCCTAGACCGACGCACATGGCGGTCAGGCCGTAGCGCACGTCGGGGCGCTCTTCGAACTGGCGTGCGAGCTGAATCATGAGTCGCACACCGGAGGAGGCGAGGGGGTGGCCGACGGCGATGGCGCCGCCCCACTGGTTGACGCGGGGGTCATCGTCGGCAATGTCGAAATGGTCGAGCAGCGACAGCACCTGTACGGCGAAGGCCTCATTCAGTTCGAACAGGCCGATGTCACTGATCGACAGGCCCGCCTTTTTCAGTGCCTTCTCAGTCGAGGGAATGGGGCCGATTCCCATGATCTCGGGCTCGACTCCCGCGAAGGCGAAGCTCACGAGCCTCATCTTCGCAGCGAGGCCGAGTTCCTTCGCGGCTGTTTCGCTCGCGAGCAGGCTCACGGTGGCGCCGTCGTTGAGGCCGGATGCGTTGCCCGCCGTGATCCGTCCGTGCGGGCGGAACGGGGTCTTCAGCCCCGCGAGGCCCTCCATCGTGGTCTCAGGGCGGGGGGCTTCGTCCTTCGTGGCGAGGCCCCAGCCCTCCTCGGTGCGAATCGCGACCGGGATCAGGTCGGGCTGGATCTTGTTCGCCTCAAGAGCGGCAGCGAACTTGTGCTGGCTGCCCATCGCGAAGCGGTCCGCGCGCTCCTTGGTGAGGTGCGGCATCCGGTCGTGAATGCGCTCTGCCGTCATCCCCATGTTGAGCGCGTCAGCACTGACGAGCTTCTCGGCGAGGAACCGCGGGTTCGGGTCGGCGCCTTCACCCATCGGGTGGTGGCCCATGTGCTCCACACCGCCGGCGATGGCGACATCGTAGGCGCCGAAGGCGATACCCCCGGAGAGCGTCGTCACCGAGGTCATGGCACCGGCGCACATGCGGTCGATGGCGAATCCGGGCACAGACTGGGGGAGCCCGGCGAGCAGAGCCGCCGTGCGTCCGAGGGTGAGTCCCTGGTCACCCTGTTGCGTGGTCGCCGCGATGGCCACGTCATCGACGCGCTCCTTCGGCAGCGAGGGGTTGCGCTCCAGCAGGCCCATCATGGCCTTGACGACGAGGTCGTCAGCGCGGGTGTTCCAGTACATTCCCTTTTCGCCTGCACGACCGAAGGGGGTTCGCACCCCGTCGACGAAGACGACTTCTGCTCTTTCGACCACGTTTCCTCCCAAGCACAGTGAACGTGTCTCGATGATAGGCGGCGTCTGTGAACGCACCACATCGTTAGGACCATACCTACGATGCGGGGGGTTCGCTCTCCGCGGGAGTTTGGGCGGCTTCGACAAAGGCGGCGACGATGAGTTGTGCGGTTGCGTCAACCTGCCACGCTCTTGCGCCCGCCTCGCTGAGGACATCGCTCACGGAAGCAACGTCGATCGACTCCGGCGGAGACCACGCGAGTCGCCTGAGAATCTCCGGTGTCAGCAGATTCTCCAAGGGGATCGCGAGCTCCGCCGCAAGGTCGGTGAGTGCCGCACGTGCGAGCCGCAAGCGTCGATCGGCCTCAGGGTTGCGGTCGGCCCACGCGCGCGGCGGTGGCAATGAACCATCGCTCACCCGCAGCGGCGGAAGGTCTTCGGTCGTCGTCCCCTCCTCGACCGCACGCCACCACCTCGCCAACTGGGTGCGGCTCGCCCTCCCCACGAAGGGCTTGAGAGCAGCGAGGTCGTTCTTCGACGCGGGCAGCGCCTGCGCAGCAGCGACGATCGAGGCATCCGGAAGCAGCCTGCCCGGCGATGTGTCCACCTCGCGCGCGTACTCGTCACGGGCGAACCACAGGGAGCGGGCAACGGCGAACCCACGCGGCGTCTTGAGACTGTGCAGACCCGACAAACGACGCCACGGATCAGCCGATTCGGGCTTGGGCTGCTTCTCCAGCACGGCCGCGAACTCCTGTGCAGCGAGGTCGCTCTTGCCCTGCTCGTCGAGAAGGCTCGCGACGGCGTCACGCAGCTCGATGAGCAGATCCACATCGAGGGCAGCGTAGACCAGCCACGGCTGTGGCAGGGGGCGTGTCGACCAGTCGGCGGCGGAGTGAGCCTTGGCGAGTTTCACCCCGAGCAGCTCCTCCAGCACTGCCCCGAGACCCACCCTGGGGAGTCCCGCGAGCCGCGCGCCGAGCTCGGTGTCGAAGATGCGTGTGGGGTCGAGCCCGACTTCGCGCAGCGACGGAAGATCTTGGCTCGCTGCGTGCAGCACCCACTCCTCGCCGCGGATGACATCGGCGAGCTCGTCGAACCTGCCCACGGCGGGAGGGTCGAACAGGAGCGTGCCTGCGCCCTCACGGTGAAGCTGAATGAGGTACGCGCGTTGCGAGTAGCGGTAACCGGATGCGCGTTCGGCGTCGAGGGCGATGGGCCCGGTTCCCTTGGCGATCGTCTCGACCGCGGCCAGGTACTCCTCACGGGTGTCGATGACGTCGACGGGCTCGCGGGCCGTCTCCTGGTTGGCGGGGGACGTGTCGCCGCTCACGCGCGCTTCCGACGGTTCGCGAGCACGCTCACACCGTCAGTGTTGGGCGGGAGACCCGCGAGCATGCAGAGGAGATCGCCCCACGCCTCGGCGTGGGCGTTGATGTCGGTGCCGCTGGGAGTCCACGACGCGCGCAGTTCGATCTGAGCCCCGTCCCCTTGGGCGGCAAGTTCGCCGAACCCCGTGGAGAGAATCTTTGTTGCCGTGCCCGAAGCGGCACTGTAACCGGCGCCGCGCGCGTCAAGTGCGTCCATCAGCCACGACCACGCCACGTCGGCGAGGAACGGGTCGACCCCGATGTCGGTCTCGAGTGGTGCCTGCGCGTAACTGACGATGCGGAATGGGGACTGCCACGCATCCGGAACCTCCGGGTCGTACAGCAGGATGAAGCGACCCGTCGCGAAGTCCGAATCGACCTCGTGCCGGGCGGGCTTGACGTCGGCCGCCAGTGCCCGTGAGAACGGGGCGACCGTGGTGGGGGAGGCGATCTCAGTGACCACGAGTTCGGGACGAAACTGGGCTGAAGCCAGCTCGTCGAGAGCAATCGCGAACGGTGCGGGGACCGTCGCGTCCGTCACTGTGTCGGGCACTCCTGAAGACTAGAGTTCATTCGTGGTGGATCACGTCAGGCACGCCGACAGGCGACGATCGCACTGGGTCGCCGCCGCCCAGTGGGCCCTCGCCATCACCGCGGCGAGCGTTGCCGCAGCAGCCACCGTCACCGGTCTCATCGCCCGCAGCATCATCGTTCCCCCCAAGAAGCGCGAGTACGACACGCACGTTCTCGGATTCGACCAGCACACAGGCGTGATCGAGTTCAGCCGAAGCGCCGACGCCTCCACCCCGGGTCGGTACAGTCTGTGGTTCAACGACGAGCGGGGCCTCGCCCGCGTCGGCGCGATCATCGGGGAAACCGAGACAACCGTGACCCGGGAACTCGTCGGCGTCGAGTACGGCGACCTGAGCCGTGCGGCGAAGGCGCGGTTCGCAGGGTGGTGGTTCGCGCATCCGCGTGACCTGGGGCTGCCGTACGAGAACGTCGAGGTCGATACCGAACTCGGCGCAGCGCCCGCGTGGCTGTTCACGGCCGAACACGACACGGGATGCTGGGTGATCCAGGTGCACGGTCGTGCCTCCCGGCGGCACGAGGCGCTGCGATCGGTGCCCGTGTTTCGCGGGGAGGGCTGGAACAGCCTCCTCATCTCATACCGCAATGACGGGGATGCCCCCTACACAGCAGACGGGCGCTACGCGCTCGGCGACAGCGAGTGGTCCGATGTTGACGCCGCGATGCGCTTCGCGCTGGACCACGGGGCGAAGCACCTGGTGCTCATGGGCTGGTCCATGGGAGGTGCGACGGTGCTGCAAGCCGCTACCCGCTCACCGCTCGCCGAGCACGTGCGCGGCGTGTCGCTCGACTCGCCCGTCATCGACTGGGTGTCGACGCTCAACGTGATCGCGGGCGACATGGGCCTGCCGTGGATTGCCCGGCAGTTGACCTTCCGCGCCATGGGGGCGCCGTGGGGGCGAATCCTCACCGGCAAGCGCGAGCCGATCAACCTTGCACGCCTCGACTTCGTCACGCGCGCGGGAGAACTCGACGTTCCCATCCTCATCCAGCACAGCGACCAGGATGGCTACGTGCCCTCGGAAGGCAGCCACGCTCTCGCGGGGGCTCGGCCCGATATCGTCACGTTCGAGAGCTGGTCCATCGCGCGCCACACCAAGCTGTGGAACTACGACTCCGACCGCTGGGAGAAGACGATTCGTCAGTGGCTGCGTTCGCTGAACATCCACCGCGCGTAGACGGAACCCGTCGAGTCGGTCAGCAGCTGCCCCAGCTCAAGCTCGTGCCTGTGAGATACGGGCAGCGCGTGCAGCGCGCTGCTGCGTGAACCCGCGATCAGGGGACTCGTGGTGAGACACAGCTCGTCGACGAGGTTCGCGTCGATGAGCTGAGCGGCCAAGGAGGGCCCGCCTTCGCAGACGATCGTGTCACAGCCGTGGCCTCGCAGCGCCCCGATGAGGTCGTGCGGTGACACGGTAGTGGCCTCGATGTCGAGGATAGTTGCGGGCACGTCGCCGAGGGTGCTGTGCACGGCAGGAACGGCGGATGCCGGACACACGACGATGAGACGCCCCGGGGCGAGGTCGGGGGAGAACACGTGGCCGGTCAGGTCACCGCTCTGCGTGGCGACCGCGAGGTTCGTCGAGCGGGGGAACAGATGACCTTCGGCACGCACTGTGGCGGCACCCACGAGCACGACGGAGGAGTTGCGGCGGATCGAACCGAGAATGCGTCGGTC
>DAOMOV010000046.1:383-10878 GCA_035444505.1 Terrimesophilobacter sp. | reverse complement strand
GTGGGCCCCGTGGGGCTCGAACCCACGACCCAAGGATTAAAAGTCCTTTGCTCTACCAACTGAGCTAGAGGCCCGCCGAAGAATTCTACCCGGTCGCGGCTCAGGCGGCCGAACTAGGCTCGAAGACGTGAGCGGAGACTTCCACAAGCCGACCCGGCTTCCGAACGAGGTGTTCGACTACTTCGAGGGCGCCGAGGACCCGGCACAGGTGAGCCGCGTCGCCCACGACACGGCGGCGGCGCTTCTGGCGCGCGTGCGCGAGAACCCGGCCCAGGATGTCGTCGACCGGCTCGTCGCCTTCACCGACGTTCACGGCATCGACACGGTCGCCGAACTATGGGCACGGTCCGGCCCGCACACCCTGCCGGGCGCGCTGTGGCGCATCTACCTGCTGCGGCTCGCCATCCGCCAGAACCCGACCGAGGCCGCATTCGCGTTCCAGCGCGGCGTGGACGAGCTGAGTGGCATCGACCCCGTCATCGCCGGAGCACCCAACCCGGCCGGGCCAGACGAAGTCACCGAGCTCGCCGACCGCATCCTGCGTGGCATCTTCGTCGGCGACTTCGCCGACGCCCTCGAGCGCGCGGCCGCGTTCTGCCGCATCACCGCCAGCGGTGCGACGAGTCTCGCCGATGACTACGAACACACCGAGCCGCAGCGCGCCACCGAGCTCACCACGAGGGCGCTGCGCTACTCCACCACCGCCGGCGAACTCGCCACCTGCGCCCACCTGTGGCGCAGCGACCAACTCGACTGAGCCGTCGGCGCCGGGGCCGACCAGAAATGGCAGCGTTCTCAGGGAATGCACACTCAGGTCGGGTGGTTAGACTCTCACGTGGTCCGCAAGGGCCCCGCCGGGCCGCAGTAACCCCGGGCTCCACATTTTGCCGCTTCGAGCGGCCTCGCGCCGAGAGGCGTTCTGCGGCCCGGCACCATCATCGTCGACTCCGGGTACACGGGAATGGACTACCGTGCTTCAATCGCTGGGGATACCGAAAACTTTCCTGCTCAGCGCGCTCACATCGCGGTCAAGGTGTTCGAGCTTCACGTAGACGGTCTCAAACTTCGCGTCCACAGCGGCGAAGCCAGCCTTCATTTCGCCGGCCAATCCATCGATACGCGCGTGAACTCCGCCGATCGCGGTCGTCATGGTGCGCATGAGCATTGTGGTCATGAAGGTCATGCCGCCGAGCATGATCGCGGCGAACACTCCGAGGAGTGTCCAGATCTGCGGATCGTTCACGAGGTTCACCCTTTCATTGTGTCAGCCGACACCCCGAGCGTGCCAGAGACCGCCGCAGTTCCGAGTGTCACACCGGCCAGCTGTGGACAACCGGTGGTGAACCCACACCTGTGGGAAAACGACCGGGCGCTACCCGAACTTGCCCGAGACGTAGTCCTCCGTGGCCTGCACCGACGGGTTCGAGAACATGGTCGATGTGTCGTCGTACTCGATGAGCTTGCCCGGCAGCCCGGTTCCGGCGATGTTGAAGAACGCCGTCTTGTCCGAGACTCGCGAAGCCTGCTGCATATTGTGGGTGACAATGACGATCGTGTAGTCCGTCTTGAGTTCCTCGATGAGGTCCTCGATCGCGAGGGTCGAGATCGGGTCGAGTGCGGAGCACGGCTCGTCCATGAGCAGGATCTCCGGCTCCACGGCGATCGCGCGCGCGATGCAGAGCCGCTGCTGCTGCCCGCCCGAGATGCCCGAGCCGGGCCGATCGAGTCGATCCTTGACCTCATTCCACAGGTTCGCGCCCCGCAGCGACTTCTCGACGAGATCATCGGCGTCGGACCTCGACATCCGCTTGTTGTTGAGCCGCACCCCGGCGAGAACGTTCTCCCTGATCGACATAGTGGGGAACGGGTTCGGGCGCTGGAAGACCATCCCGATCTGGCGTCGCACGAGAACCGGGTCGACCCCGGGAGCGTACAGGTTGTCTCCGTCGACGAGCACCTCGCCGTCGACGTATGCACCGGGGATGACCTCGTGCATGCGGTTCAGGGTGCGGATGAACGTGGACTTGCCGCAGCCGGACGGCCCGATGAAGGCGGTGACGCTGCGCGGCTCGATACCCAGCGAGACGCCTTCCACGGCCTTGAACTTGCCGTAGTAGACGTCGAGGTCGCGAACTTCGATTCTCTTGGACACGGTGGATTCCTCTTAACGGCCCGATTTGGGGGCGAAGTAGCGGGCGATCAGGCGGGCGATGAAGTTGAGAAGCATGACGATGAGGATGAGGGTGAGCGCCCCGGCCCAGGCGCGGTCAAGGTAGAACTGGGCCTCCGCGCCGGGGCTCACGTACTGGTAGTAGACGGCGACGGGGAGGCTCTGCATCCGCCCCTCGAACATGTCGTAGTTGAGGTTGTTGGTGAAGCCGGCCGCGACGAGCAGGGGTGCCGTCTCGCCGATGATGCGGGCGATGGCGAGAATCACCCCGGTCATGATTCCGGCGATGGATGTCGGCAGCACGACCTTGAGGATGGTGAGCCACTTGGGCACTCCGAGCGCGTACGCGGCCTCGCGCAGCTCGTTGGGCACGAGTTTGAGCATGTCCTCGCTCGAGCGCACAACGATGGGGATCATGATGACCGTGAGGGCTATGGCGCCGGCGATGCCGAGCTTGGTGCCGGGCCCGAAGATGAGAGCGAAGATCGAGTATGCGAAGAGCCCGGCGACGATTGAGGGGATGCCGGTCATCACGTCGACGAAGAAGGTGATGGCGCGGGCGAGCGGCCCTCGACCGTACTCGACGAGGTAGATGGATGCCATGAGCCCGATCGGCACGGAGATCGCGGTGGCGGTGAGAGTCATGAGCAGCGTGCCGACCATCGCGTGCACGAAGCCGCCACCCTCGCCGACGATGCTGCGCATCGAGTAGGTGAAGAACTCCAGGTCGAAGCGGGTCAGCCCGTTGATGACGACCGTGGCGAGGAGGGAGATGAGGGGTGCGAGCGCAAGGAGGAACGCGCCGAGAACGAGCGCTGTGACGAGGCGATCCTTGGCTTTGCGGGCGCCCTCGATGAGGTAGGAGAGCGCGACCAGCACGAGCACGTGACCGATTGCGGCGACGATGATGGCTCCAGCAACGTTGTACTCTGCGTCGACCTGGGAGGCCATGACGAACCAGAACCCGACGACGGAGGCCACGAGACATCCGGCGAACACGAGCCAGGGGGTGCGCCTGTGGAGGAGGCCCGCGGCGTACGCGTTGGTGGTGATCGTGGTGGTGGGGCTCGTCGTTGCCATCAGTTGGCCCCCGAGAATTCTTTGCGGCGGCTGATGATCCATCGCGCGATCATGTTGACGATGAGAGTGATGGCGAACAGGATGAGGCCGGTCGCGATGAGCAGGTTGATGTTGGTTCCGAAGGCTTCAGCGAAGCGGAGGGCGATGTTCGCCGCGATGGTGCCCGGGTTCGACGACGTCAGCACGGCGAACGTTATGCCCCCGGATGCGGAGAGCACCATGGCGACGGCCATGGTCTCCCCGAGGGCGCGGCCGAGGCCGAGCATGGAGGCGGAGATGATCCCGGGGCGCCCGAACGGCAGCACGGCGGTGCGGATCATCTCCCAGCGGGTGGCGCCGAGTGCGAGGGCGGCTTCTTCGTGCAGCACCGGGGTCTGGAGGAACACTTCGCGGCACAGGGCCGTGATGATGGGGAGGATCATCACGGCGAGCACGATGGAGGCGGTGAGGATGGTGCGTCCGGTGCCGGATGCCGGGGGTGCGAAAAGTGGGAACCAGCCCATGTTCTCGGTGAGCCAGGTGTAGGCGGGTTGCACGGCGGGGGCGAGCACGTTGCCCCCCCACAACCCGAAGACGACGGACGGCACGGCGGCGAGCAGGTCGACGATGTAGCCGAGCGTCTGTGCGAGCCGCCGTGGGGCGTAGTGCGAGATGAAGAGTGCGATGCCGACAGCGACGGGTACGGCCATGATGAGGGCGAGGGTCGCCGACCAGAGTGTGCCGAAGACGAGCGGTGCTACGTAGGACCAGAACGGCTCGCCGTCGAGGATGTGGATGTCGTCGGGGTCGGTCGTGAGAGCGGGGACGCTCTCGATCATGAGGAATCCGGCGACCCCGGCGAGGATCGCGAGAATGAGTGTTCCGGCGGTGAGCGCGGAGGTGGAGAAGATGCGGTCGCCGGGGCGAAGCTTCGGTTTCGACCGCGGTGTTGTCACGGTGTCCGGCGTCGTCATCTGGTGGGGGTCCCCTGCTCGGTCACGGGTTCAGCTCGGTTGCGGTGGTGGTGTGAGGCGGCGGACACTGTCACCACCTCAGTCTGCCCGGTGCCGAGTTTACGCACAAAGCGACCGGCGCCGGGCAGACGAGGGTGGACTGGCTTAGCTGATGCTCTCCACTGCGGCCTTCGCGCGCTCGTAGAGGGTTGCCGAGATGGGCGCGATGCCCGCTGCCGCGGCGGCGACATTCTGACCCTCGGGGCTGATGACGTAGCCGAGGTAGGCCTTCACCAGTTCAGCGGTTGCGTCGTCGACGTAGTCGGAGCAGGCGATGAGGTAGCTCACGAGCACGATCGGGTAGACGCCGGCCGCGTCAGAGGAGCGGTCGAGCTGGATGGCGATGTCGACGCTGTCGCGGCCGGTCTCGACGGGTGAGGCGTCGACGATGGCGGCGGCAGCAGCAGCCGAGTAGGGCACGTACTCGTCGCCGACCTTGACGGCGACGGTTCCGAGTCCGCCGGCGCGGGAGGCGTCGGCGTAGCCGAAGGTTCCTGTGCCGTTCTTGACGGCGTCGACGACGCCGGAGGTGCCGTTCGCGGCCTCGCCGCCCTCGTAGGGCCAGTCACCGCTGACACCCGCGTCCCACACGGTGGTGTTGGCGGCGAGGTAGTCGGCGAGGTTCTCGGTCGTGCCGGACTCATCGGAGCGGTGCACTGCGGTGATGATGAGGTCGGGCAGGGTCGCATCGGGGTTCTGGGCGGTGATCGCCGGGTCGGACCAGTTCGTGATGTCGCCCTTGAGGATGCCGGCGATGGTGTCGGCATCCATGTTGAGGCTGTTGATGCCGTCGAGGTTGAAGATGATGGCGATCGGGGAGATGTAGTTGGGGATCTCGACGATGGGGGTGCCGGGCTCGCAGGCGGCGAACGTCTCGCTGGAGAGTTCGTCGAGCTTGAAGGCGCGGTCGGAGCCGGTGAAGGCGTTGGCGCCGGCGATGAAGTTGTCGCGTCCGGTGCCGGAGCCGGTGGGCTCGTATTCGATGGTGACACCGTTGTTGGCGTTCTGGAACTCAGCGATCCAGGCATCCTGTGCCGAGCCCTGCGACGACGCGCCACCACCGATGAGCGTGCCGCTGAGGCTGCTGGGGGTGTCGGTCGTGTCGGGGGTGTTCGGCTCGTTGGCTGCGCACGAGGAGAGCACGAGCGCGCCGGCGAGGGCGACAGCCGTGAGGCTGCCGATGCGTGTGAGGTTCACGGTTTTCCTTCCGAGGAATGTGATCGAGGCCGGTGCTGGCCTCACGCTCGACGGTAGGCATCGTGAGTGACGGGACTCTCCCGCGGCGGTGTCTGGCCGGTTAACAGGAGGTGAACGCGGGCGCGCGAGCGCGGGTGGTGCGGGCTCTGGATGCCGTGGCTGCGGATGCGGCGACGCTCAGCGAATGAGGGCGATGGCGGCCGTGGCGCGCTCGGTGAGGCCGGTTGAGATCGGCGCGGAGCCGGCGTATTCGGCGGCTTCGCGCTGGGCGGTGTCGCTGATCACGTAGCCGAAGTAGGCGCGGACGAGTTCGGCGGTGCCCGCGTCGGGATAGCGTTCACAGCCGATGAGGTAGCTCACGAGCACGATCGGGTAGACGCCGCTGGCGGTGGAGGCCCGGTCGATCTCGATGGCGAGGTCGCCCGCGGTTCTGCCTTCGCCGACGGGGGAGGCGTCGATGATGGCGGCGGCGGCTTCGGAGGAGAAGGCGACGTACGCGTCGCCGACTTTGACGTCGACCATGCCGAGGCCGCTCGCTCGTGAGGCGTCGACGTATCCGATCATGCCGGTGCCGTTGCTGACGGCGTCGACGACCCCGGAGGTGCCCTGCGCGGCTTCGCCCGACTTGAGCGGCCACACCCCGCTGGGCTCGTGGGGCCACGCGTCGGGGGCGGTGGCGGCGAGGTAGGCGGTGAAGTTCTCGGTCACGCCGGAGTCGTCGGAGCGGTGCACCGCGGTGATGACGCCGTCGGGCAGGTCGGCATCGGGGTTGAGCTCGGTGATGGCGTCGTCATTCCAGCGGGTGATGTCGCCCGCGAAGATGCGGGCGATGGTGGTCGGGTCGAGCTTGAGCGTGTCGATGCCGTCGACGGCGAAGACGATGGCGATGGGGGAGATGTAGACGGGCAGCTCGATGATTCCGCTGCCGGGCGCACACGAGAGGAACTCTCCCTCGGCGACCTCGGTCGTGGTGAAGGCGCGGTCGGAGCCGGCGAACGGGGTGCCGCCCGCGGCGAACATCTCGCGGCCGGCACCCGAGCCCGCGGGGTCGTATTCGACGGTGGCAAGGTGGTGCTGGTTCTGGAAGCCCGCGATCCAGATGTCTTGCGCGGCCTGCTGCGATGAGGCGCCCGAGGCGGAGATCGTGCCCGACAGGTCGGAACCGCTCGGTGCGCGCGATTCGTTCACGGCGCATCCGCTGAGCATGATGGCGAACGAGAGCGCAGTGGCCAGCAGGAGAGTTCGCGCGCGTGTCACCCACTCAGGCTAACGAGTCTTCGGCTCGAGGGTGGCACGCACGACCGGTGTGCGCCGGTCTGGATCGGTCAGACCACGGGCGCGTGGGTTTCGAGGGCGACGAGCCGACCCTCACTGTCGCCGCGCGCGACGTGAGCGACGGTGAACTCGCCCGTGGAGAGCATGGCGGCACGCTGCACCTCGCGGGTGATGTCGGCGCCGGACTGGTGTGCGACCTCCGCGAGAATGTCCGGCAGCACCGGCCCGTGGCTGCACACCACGGAGGTGCGCTTCGCCGCGAGTCGCTTCGCGACGAACGAGGTGACCCTGTTCTTGCCGGTGTAGTAGGCATCCTGACTCACACCCTCTTTGAGGGTGACGGGCAGTTCGGTGAGCTCGGCGAGGGGGGCGACGGTGGCTTGGCAGCGGGCGGCGGTGCTGCTGTAGAGGCGCTCAGGGCCGAAGGCGGCCGCAGCGGATGCCGCGCTCACGGCCTGCTCGAGCCCGCGGTGCAGGAGGGGTCGGGTGGTGTCGGGGCCGTCCCAGTTGCCTGCGGGCACCGCTTTGGCATGGCGAAGGGCGATGATCGCGAAGGTCTCGTGGTGCCCACGGGATGCGAGTTCGGCGAATCGGTCGAGCACCTCTTTGTCGCGGCTGTAGGTGAGCGCGGCGCGGGCCTTCTTCATGGGCAGCCATTCGAGGGCGGAGATCTCGGTGTTGGGTTCGAAGCTGGAGTGCTTGTGGGTGTGGTCATCGACGTGGGCGCTCCAGTAGTGCACGGTCTTGGGGCGGTCTGCATGGTCGGTGTATTCGGTGGTGCCGAGGGGTGCGCCGAGTACGATGTCGAGCCCGGTCTCTTCGTAGGTTTCGCGGACGGCGGCGTGCGGGAGCGACTCGCCCGGGTCGACTTTGCCCTTGGGCAGTGACACGTCGTTGCGTTTGTCGCGGTGCACGAGCAGCACGTGGAGCTTGTTCTTCTTGCCGCGCCAGAGCACGGTGCCGGCCGCGAGCACGTGGTCATGCGCACCCATCAGCTGCGGTCTCCGCGGCGCCGGGCGAGGATGTTGCGCATAACCACATTGTGGAGGTCGCTGAGCGGTTTGCCGGTGTCGGTGTGCGCGTGCCGCACCCATTCGCCGGTTTCTTCGAGTCGCCAGGAGGCGATCACGTCGGACATGGCGTGGTCGAACAGGGTGTCGATGTAGCCCAGGTGCTCGGGGCGGGTGAGTCGCACGAGCGTCTCGATGCGGCGGTCGAGGTTGCGGTGCATGAGATCGGCGCTGCCGATGTACACGTGCGGTTCACCGCCGTTGAGGAAGGCGAAGATGCGGGAGTGCTCGAGGTAGCGCCCCACGATGGAGCGCACCGTGATGGTCTCGGACAGGCCCGGCACTCCCGGCCGTACGGAGCAGATGCCCCGCACCCACAGGTCGATGGGAACCCCCGCTTGGCTCGCGCGGTAGAGGGCGTCGATGATTGCTTCGTCGACGATCGAGTTCACCTTGATGCGGATGCCGCTGGGCTCGCCTGCTTCGGCAGCCGTGGTTTCTGCGGCGATGCGCTTGAGCAGTCCTTTGCGCATGTGCAGGGGTGCGACGAGGAGCCGCTTGAACTTCTTTTCGATGGCGTAGCCGGAGAGTTCGTTGAACAGCCGGGTGAGGTCTTTGCCGACCTGTTCGTCTGCGGTGAAGAGTCCCAGGTCTTCATAGACGCGGCTCGTCTTGGGGTTGTAGTTGCCGGTGCCGATGTGACTGTAGTGACGCAGCGCGCCGTTCTCTTCGCGCACGACGAGGGCGAGTTTGCAGTGGGTCTTGAGCCCCACCATCCCGTACACGACGTGCACGCCGGCGCGTTCGAGTTGCCGTGCCCAGTTGATGTTGGCGGTCTCATCGAAGCGGGCTTTGATCTCGACGAGGGCGAGCACGGCCTTGCCAGCCTCGGCGGCGTCGATGAGCGCTTCGACGATGGGGCTGTCGCCGCTCGTGCGGTAGAGGGTCTGCTTGATGGCAAGCACTCTGGGGTCGCGTGCGGCCTGCTCGATGAAGGTCTGCACGCTCGTCGCGAAGGACTCGTAGGGGTGGTGCACGAGCACGTCGCCGCGGGTGATGGAGCGGAAGACGTCGGGCTGATCGGTCGGGTTCGCAGGCTGGAACGCGAGGGCGGTCGTCGGCACATGCTTCGGGTAGTTCAGCTCGGGACGTTCAAGTCGGGTGAGCTGGAACAGACCCCCCAAGTCGAGCGGTGCGGGCAGCCGGTACACTTCCTGCTCGGTGACCCCCAGTTCGCGGATGAGGAGGTCGAGGGTGCGGTCGTCCATGTCGTCCGTGATCTCGAGCCGGATGGGCGGGCCGAACCGGCGGCGCAGCAGTTCGCGCTCGAGCGACTGGATGAGGTTCTCCGACTCGTCCTCGTCGACTTCGACGTCTTCGTTTCGGGTGACCCGAAACTCGTGGTGCGCGAGAATCTCCATGCCGGGAAAGAGCTCGTCGAGGTGGTTCGAGATGAGGTCTTCGAGGGGGATGTAGCGCAGCAGCCCTCTCTCGTCGGCAGGGAGCTCGACGAAGCGTGGCAGTACCGTCGGCACCTTGACGCGCGCGAACTGCTCCTTGCCGGTCTTGGGGTGCCGGATGCGCACAGACAGGTTCAGCGAGAGCCCCGAGATGTAGGGAAACGGGTGGGCGGGGTCGACCGCGAGCGGCATGAGCACCGGGAATATCTGGGTGGAGAAGATCTCGTCGATGCGCTCGCGGTCTTCGTCATCGAGGTCGACCCACGCCTCGATGTGGATGTCGGCGTCGTCGAGGGCGGGTTTGATGGCGTCACGGAATACGGTTGCGTGGCGGGCCTGCAGTTCGTGGGCGCGTTCGCTGATCTCGACGAGCACGTCGAGGGGCGCGCGACCGGTGTTCGTGGGCACGGCGAGGCCGGTGAGGATGCGGCGTTTGAGGCCTGCGACGCGAACCATGAAGAACTCGTCGAGGTTGGTGGCGAAGATGGAGAGAAAGTTGACGCGCTCCAGCAGCGGCACGTTCGGGTCTTCGGCAAGTTCGAGTACTCGCTGGTTGAAGGCGAGCCAGCTCAGCTCGCGGTCGAGGAACCGGTCGGCGGGCAGCGTTCCATCATCGATCCACGCGGGGGCGTAGTCGTCGTCGATGAGGTCGGTCGCGCGACCGTGTTCGTCGATGAGTCCGTCGCCATCCATTCGTCAATCCTTGCACCGCGAAGGTGTCACGCGCGTGAATACTGAACGTCGATCGTGTGCCGCACGAATCCGTAGCGTTCATACAGGGCGAGAGCGGGGGTGTTGTCGGCTTCGACGTAGAGGCTTGCCGTGGTGGCGCCGCGCTCGCGCAGGCGGGTGAGCCCGGCATCCATGAGTCGCCTGGAGTGGCCTTTGCCCTGGTGCTCGGGTGAGACAGCGATCGCGTAGATCTCCCCGAGTGTGGGATTGGCGGGATCGATCTTGAGCCAATTGGAGCCGACGAGTTCGTCGCCGTCATAGAGCAGCAGAAAGCTCTCGGGGTCGAACCAGGTTTCGGCCTTCCGGGCCTCGAGGTCGCGCTGGGTGAGGGCGCCCTGTTCGGGATGGTCGGCGAAGGCGCGCGCGTTGAGGTCGAGCCAGGCCCGGTCATCGATCCCCGCGCGAAATGTCGCGAGGCGCAGGTCGTGAGACCGAGCGCCGAGACCGCCTTCAGCACCGGCGTCGCGGCGGAGGCCAGAATTCGCCTCCGCTTCGAGCTCCGTGCGCAACTGGAGGAGTGTGCGCACGGGCACGAAGCCGAACCGGTCGGCGAGGATGCGCGACGCCGGGTGGTCGCCG
>DAOMOV010000046.1:0-373 GCA_035444505.1 Terrimesophilobacter sp. | reverse complement strand
CCAGGCGAGGCGAACGTTGGGGTTCTCGCCGAGCACCTTCTCGGCCAGGGCTTTGCCGTGCCCCCGGCGTCGGGCGCTGGGGGCGACTACGAACTCGAGTTCGGCGCTCGAGTGCACGGCAGCGGCGACGCCCTCGATCGCGGTGAGGGTTCGTGTGCCGGCAGCGAGGTCGACGAGGGCTTGGTCAGAGAACGGAGGCTGGCCATCGCTCGCTGTCGCGGCGCGCACGAGGGGCTCGAACCAGGCGGGTGCGGCGATCACGGCTGCTCCGGCTCTCTACGCCCCGCATCGGCGTTGTCTATCTCGGCGCGGGCGCGGGCGGTGTCGTCGCCGTTGAACAGGTAGCCGACGTTGCGCACGGTGCGGATGAGCC
>DAOMOV010000045.1:0-11007 GCA_035444505.1 Terrimesophilobacter sp. | reverse complement strand
AACACGCATGAACAGGATCATCGACTCGACGAGCACTTCGATGTCGACCTCATTGCGAGGGCCCACGAAGCGCTGGAGGCGCGTGAGCCCGCTGTCATCGACGTGACGATCCGCAACACCGACCGCGCGGTGGGAACCCTGCTGGGTCACGAGGTCACGAGGAGGTTCGGCGAGCACGGGCTTCCTCCCGGCCTCATCGACGTGACGCTGCGGGGCACCGCGGGTCAGTCGCTGGGTGCCTTCCTGCCCGGTGGCATCACTCTTCGACTCGTGGGAGACGCCAACGATTACGTCGCGAAGGGTCTGTCGGGCGGCACGGTGATCGTGCGCCCGGACCCTCGCAGCAAGGCGGTCGCGGAACGCAACATCGTTGCGGGCAATGTCATCGGCTACGGGGCGACGAGTGGTTCGCTCTTCATTCGCGGCACCGTGGGCGAACGGTTCATGGTGCGCAATTCTGGCGCCGAGGCCGTGGTCGAGGGTGTCGGCGACCACGCCCTCGAGTACATGACGGGAGGCACGGTCGCCATCCTGGGACCGACGGGTCGCAACCTCGGGGCGGGCATGTCGGGCGGCACGGCCTTCGTGCGCGCGTTGCGGCCCGACCGTCTCAACCAGTACGCGCTCGAGCACGGCGAGCTGACGCTGCTCACCCTCGACAGTGGCGACAAGCAAAACCTGCGGCGGATGCTCGAGGCGCACCTCGAGGCGACGGAGTCGTCGGTTGCGGCGCACCTGCTGCAGAGTTTCGATTCCGTCATCGACGAGTTCGTGAAGGTCTTGCCGCGCGATTTTGCGGCGGTGATGCAGGTGCGCACTGAGGCGGAGCTGGAGGGGCTGGACACCGACAGCGATGCGTTCTGGGAGCAGATTGTGGAGGTGACCGGTGGCTGATCCGCGGGGTTTTCTGAAGACGAGGGAGCGTGAGCTTCCGGCCAGGCGACCGGTGCCGGTGCGCATCATGGACTGGCGTGAGGTGTACGAGCCGGGCGATGAGGCTGTGCTGAAGCGGCAGGCGGGCCGCTGCATGGACTGTGGGGTGCCGTTCTGTCACCAGGGCTGTCCGCTCGGAAATCTCATCCCGGAGTGGAACGATCTGGTGCGGCGCGGTGAGCACCGTGAGGCGTCGGAGCGGCTGCACGCGACGAACAACTTCCCCGAGTTCACGGGGCGGCTGTGTCCGGCGCCGTGCGAGAGCTCGTGCGTGCTGGGCATCAGCCAGCCAGCGGTGACGATCAAGCAGGTCGAGGTGTCGATCATCGATCGCGCATGGGAGAGCGATTGGGTGGAGCCGAAACCTCCCCAGCGGCTCACCGGCAAGACGGTCGCAGTGGTCGGCTCTGGACCGGCCGGTCTCGCCGCGGCGCAGCAGTTGACACGCGCGGGCCACACGGTGGCGGTGTTCGAGCGTGATGACCGCATCGGGGGCCTCTTGCGCTACGGGATCCCCGATTTCAAGCTCGAGAAGCAGCACCTCGACAACCGTCTGCGGCAGATGCAGGCGGAGGGCACGAAGTTCCGGGCGGGCGTCAACGTGGGCGTCGACCTCGGTTGGAACGATCTGCGCGCACGCTTCGACGCGGTGGTCATCGCGACGGGTGCTCTGCAGCCGCGCGACCTTCCCGTTCCGGGGCGTGGACTCGCGGGGGTGCACTTCGCCATGGAGTACCTGGTGCAGCAGAACCGCGTCGGGGCGGGCGATGCGGTGCCGCAGCAGATCTCCGCGGCGGGAAAGCACGTCGTGATCCTGGGTGGTGGCGACACGGGCGCCGACTGCATCGGCACAGCCCACCGTCAGGGGGCTGCGAGTGTGACGACCCTCGCGATCGGTGCGCAGCCGCCGGCCGAGCGCGGCACTGCGCAGCCGTGGCCCACGCATCCGCTGCTGTTCGAGGTGTCGAGCGCGCACGAGGAGGGCGGTGAGCGCACCTACTTGGCATCGACCGTCGAGTTTCTCAGCACGGATGCGGGCGAGGTGCGCGGTGTGCGGGTTGCCGAGACCGAGTTCCGCGATGGTGCGCGCGTGCCGAAGCCGGGCACGGAGCGCGACATTCCTGCCGACCTCGTTCTGCTCGCACTGGGCTTCACCGGAACCGATGGCGTGGCGGGAGAGGGCGCTGCTGCGCTCGAGTCGGGCCGCGTCGCGCGTGACGACGACTTCGCCACGGCAGCGCCCGGTGTCTTCGTTGCGGGGGACGCCGGTCGCGGGCAGTCGCTCATTGTGTGGGCCATTGCCGAGGGTCGCTCTGCGGCGGCCGCGGTCGACCGCTACCTTGAAGGGGTGAGCAGTCTGCCGACCCCCGTGTCCGCGACTGACCGCGCCGTGGCGGTGTGACCACGAGACTGTGAACATCTGAGCGAAGGAATGCTGTGAGACGCGCCAAGATCGTTGCGACCCTGGGTCCGGCAACATCGAGTTACGACAACATCCGTGCCCTGATCGAGGCGGGGGTCGATGTTGTGCGGTTCAACCTGAGTCACGGCTCCCATGCGGTGCACGAGGAGAGCTACGCTTACGTGCGTCGCGCGGAGGAGGCGGCGGGTCGGGCGATTGCGGTCCTGGTTGATCTTCAGGGGCCGAAGATTCGTTTGGGCACGTTCGGCGATGGTCCGCACGAGCTGGCGGTGGGTGATGAGTTCACGATCACGGTGGAGGATGTCACCGGCAGCCGCACGATCTGTTCGACGACCTATAAGGGGCTGCCGGGTGATGTGTCGCCCGGTGATGTGCTGCTGATCGATGACGGTCGTGTGACGGTGCGCGTGGTGAGCACGGATGGTACGCGCGTGGTGACGCGAGTGGAGGTGCCAGGTGCGGTATCGAACAACAAGGGCATCAACCTGCCGGGTGTTGCGGTGAATGTTCCTGCGCTGAGCGAGAAGGATGAGGTGGACCTTCGCTGGGGGCTGGGTCTCGGGGCCGACCTGGTTGCCCTCTCGTTCGTGCGCGATGCGAACGATGTGAAGCGCGTGCACGAGATCATGGCGGAGGAGGGCCGCAAGGTTCCGGTGATCGCGAAGATCGAGAAGCCGCAGGCGGTGGAGAACATCGATGCGATCATCGATGCCTTCGACGGGATCATGGTCGCGCGCGGCGACCTGGGCGTGGAGCTGCCGCTGGAGCAGGTGCCGATCGTGCAGAAGCAGGCGGTCGAGCTCGCTCGGCGCATGGCGAAGCCGGTGATCGTGGCGACGCAGATGCTGGAGTCGATGATCTCTGCGCCTCGCCCCACGCGGGCGGAGACCTCGGACGTGGCGAACGCGGTGCTCGACGGCACGGACGCGGTGATGCTGTCGGGGGAGACGAGCGTGGGGGAGTTCCCGGTCATCACGGTTCAGACGATGGCGCGCATCATCGCCTCGACGGAGGATCACGGGCTCGAGCGCATTCCTCCGCTCGGCACGAAGCCGCGCACGCTGGGCGGTGCGATGACGCTCGCGGCGGCGGAGGTGGCGGAGTTCGTGGAGGCGAAGTTCGTGTGCGTGTTCACAGAATCGGGCGATTCGGCGCGGCGGATGTCGCGCTTGCGCACGAAGATTCCGGTGATCGCGTTCACCCCGGAGCTGGGCACGCGTCGCAGGATGGCGCTGACCTGGGGCATCCGCTCGTTCCTGGTGGATCGGGTGACGCACACGGATGCCATGTACAAGCAGGTGGATGACATCCTCCTCGCGCGGGAGTTCGCTGAGGTCGGCGACAAGGTGGTCGTGATCTCGGGCTCGCCTCCCGGCATCCCGGGCTCGACGAACGATGTGCGTGTGCACCGGATCGGTGACGCGCTCAATGCGGTCGCGCCGGCCTGGGCGGAGGGTTAGGCGGGTTTCTGGGCTACCGCTTTCGCAGACTGGCGGCGTGAGCGCCAGCACGTCTTCCGCCGAAGATGCCGTCTGCGAGTGACAGCCCGCTGAGGTAGCTGTTGGAGCAGACTCCGACGGCATTGCGCCCCGCAGCGTACAGGCCCTCGATCTTTGCGCCGTCCTTCGTCATGACATTGCCGGTATCGCCATCGACCTGGAGACCGCCCAGGGTGAGGCCGGGCGCAGGGAAGAAGGGGGCGTTCTTGATCGAGATGTCGATCGCGTAGAAGGGCCCCTCGGAAACGGGTGTACATACCTCCGGGTCCTTGTGTGCAGGGTCACCGGTGCTGCTCCCAATGCCGCTGTTGTAGGCGTCGATGGTTGCAATCAGTCCCTCGGCATCAACACCGGTCTTCGCGGCGAGCGCATCGAGGGTCTTCGCTCGCTTGTGACCGACCGTGAAGAGATACATGGCTTGCAACGCCTGGAAGGACTGTGACTGCTCCTTGACCTGCGACTTCGCGCGCTTCCACTGGCGAGAATCGAGTACAAGCCAGCCCTTGCCGTCGAACTCCCGGGCGAGGCGATCGGAGTGGGTGGCACCGTAGAGATCCTCGTTGAGAATGCGTTTGCCGCTCAGCCCGACCGTAACGCCTTCGATGAGTCCGCTTGGGGGCGACATGAACCGCCACGCGGTCATCCGATGCATCTGTGCGATTGAACCGCCAGCAGACTCGCCAAGGCGAATGCCGGTCCCGTCGTCACCGACCGTGCCGAGCGGTGAGATGTCCTTGAACGGGCCCGCCCACTCCCGCATCATCTCTTCGTTGAACACGAACCCGCCGGCGGACAGGAGCACAGCGGAGCCACGAGCCTCTTCGGCTTCGGCACCCGCTTGCCAGATGCTCTCGGCTTTTGCAGCGTACCGCGCCCCGATGCCCGGCGCCCAATTGCCCAGTTTGCCGGCCCTCGTTGATAGACGCTGGTGTCGACCACCCGCCTTAGTGGAGTCGAGTCGACGGAACCGCACTCCTCTCACAGCGCCGTCGTCGATGATCAGTTCACTAACCCGACTCAAAGGCAGGAACGTCACCCCTTTCGCGGCAGCGGAATCTATCAGGTGGCTGAGCAGCACCTTTCCGGAGGCGAGCCCCTTGGCGACCTGACGGTGACCGCGAGCAGCAGGTGTCGCCTTCTGCGTATAGGGCCAGCACTTCTCATTGCCCGAGTAGTACAGGTAGTGGTCGTCGGTGGGGTAGGACGTCTTGTAGGGGGCGAGGGTGCCGCGGAACGATGCGCCCTGCTCCTCAAGCCAGCGGATCATTCCGGGGCTCTCCTCGCAGAATCGTCGCAGTGTCGCATCCGAGACGACTCCGTCGGTCTCCTGTTTGAGATAGTTGTACATATTCTCGGGTGAATCGACGATGCCTGCGGTCTCCTGCTGCTCGGTGCCACCCCCGGCATAGACGACGCCGCCAGAGATGGCGCTCGCCCCACCGCCGTAACCGCGGTCGAGCGCCAGTACAGAGGCCCCAGCATCGGCGGCCTCGATCGCTGCGGAGACTCCAGCGATGCCATACCCGACAACGATGAGGTCGTAATGCTCAACCGAGTTCTCCATGGGGTGCTCCTTCCGCTGCTTCCGTGTTCGACCGCGCGGGCCAACTTATTGGCAGAGTACGCCATAAAGATGCAGGCCGAAAGAGTTGGGCCATTCGGGTTTGTTAGCCTTGCGCCGTGAGAAATACAGTTCGCCGGGGCCGCCCACCGGTTGCCGACCCCGTTGACGTCAATCTGCAGGCTGTCGCGCTCCTCGCAGAGCGGGGCTACAACGCGTGCACGATGGAGGACATCGCACGTGGAATTCAGGTGAGTACGCGCACACTGCACCGATACTTCTCAACAAAATCAGACATCGTCTGGGCGCCAATCAACTCATCGTTCGGTGATCTGGCTGGGCGGTTGGAGCGGAGTTCACCCGATGCGCCGGTCTTGATCGCTATCAGCGAGGCTGTGACCGGCTCCTTTGATGAAGCTCCCCCCGGCGGCAGAGAAAGTATGCACCTGAGGCTCAAGCTCATCGCCGAAACACCGGAATTGCATTCGAACTCCTCTGAGCAATTCCGGCAGTGGCGCGACGTCATTGTGACCTTTGCTTCACACAGGCTCGGGGTTGGTCCGACCGAACTATTGCCGATGCTCATTGGCTCGACCGTGCAGGCCGCGACGATGGCAGCGCTCAATTGGTGGGCAACTCACGAAAACCCGGGTTCTCCGCAGACCGTGGTGGCGGAAGCACTCCGCACCTTGGGTCAAGGGTTCGCCGCCTGACTGCGAATTCGGGATCCATGGGTGCCGGTGGTGGGATTCGAACCCACACGCCCTCTCGGACAAAGCATTTTGAGTGCTCCGCGTCTGCCGTTCCGCCACACCGGCCGGTGAGTGACCTAGCAAACAATACCGTAGGGTTGAACGCGTGACAGAGCAGGAACCCACGAGCACGAAACCTCGGCGCGTCGTCGTCGCCGAAGACGAGTCGCTCATCCGCCTCGACATCGTCGAGACCCTCCGTGACAACGGGTTCGACGTCGTCGGTGAGGCAGCGGATGGCGAGACCGCGGTGCAGCTCGCCACCGAGTTGCGCCCCGACCTCGTCGTCATGGACGTCAAGATGCCCCAGCTCGACGGCATCACCGCGGCCGAGCGTCTCACCAAGGGACACATCGCCCCCGTCGTGCTGCTCACCGCGTTCAGCCAGAAAGAGCTCGTCGAACGGGCATCCGAGGCCGGCGCTCTCGCCTACGTCGTCAAGCCCTTCACTCCCAACGACCTGCTGCCCGCCATCGAGATCGCCCTCGCTCGCCATGCGCAGATCGTTGCCCTCGAAGCCGAAGTCACCGATCTCGCTGAGCGCTTCGAGACCCGCAAACTCGTCGAGCGCGCCAAGGGGCTCCTCAGCGACCGCATGGGCATGACCGAGCCCGAGGCTTTCCGCTGGATCCAGAAGACCTCCATGGACCGCCGCCTCTCCATGCGCGAAGTCGCCCAGACCGTCGTCGACCAGTTCACCGAGCCCAAGGACTGACGAGCTCCTAAGTTCCCGACCATGCGGGCCGGACGTCGCGGAAGGCTAGGCTAGGCGTCGCGCAGCAGGTTCGTCACGCGCACCGTCGAGAGGCGACGACCCTCATCATCGGTGAGCACCACCTCGTGCACAGTGAGAGTGCGACCGAGGCTGATCGCCGTGCAGGTACCCGTCACCCAGCCCTCCGATACCGCCTTCGAGTGGCTCGCACTGATCTCGATCCCCACCGCAATGCGTCCGGGGCCCGCATGCACGTGCGCAGACGCAGAACCCAAGGACTCGGCCAGCACCAGGTGCGCGCCGCCGTGCAGGATGCCGTACGGCTGCGTGTTGCCTGCCACCGGCATCCGCCCCACCGCGCGCTCCGGCGTCAGCTCAAGAAACTCGATGCCGAGCTTCACACCCAGTTCGCCAGCAGGCTTCGTCGGGTCAACAGCAAGCGTCGTGCGGGCATCGGATGAGGTCATGGAGCACTCCAAAAATGCTTAGGCCCGCGTCAGGGGCGCCGCCTAGACTGACACACGTGTCGGACACCGCAAAGCCTACCCTCATGGTCATCGACGGCCACTCACTCGCATTCCGGGCCTTCTACGCCCTCCCGCTCGACAGTTTCAGCACCCGCGACGGACAGCACACCAACGCCATCCACGGGTTCATCTCCATGCTCCTCGGCCTGCTGCAGAACGAGAAGCCCACTCACCTCGCCGTCGCCTTCGACATCTCCCGCTACTCGTTCCGCACCCGCGAATACCCCGAGTACAAAGGCACGCGAGGTGAGACCCCGCCCGAGTTCGTCGGCCAGGTGCCGCTGCTCGAAGAAGCTCTCAAGGCCATGGGCATCCCGACCATCAGCAAAGAGGACTACGAGGCCGACGACATCCTCGCAACCCTTGCCGCCCGCGGCACCGAGCAGGGGTACCGGGTGCTCGTCGTCTCCGGCGATCGCGACACCATTCAACTCGTCACCGACGACGTCACCCTGCTCTACCCCAACGCGCGCGGCGTCTCCGAGCTGAAGCGCTACGACCCCGAGGCCGTGCGCGAGCGGTACGGCATCGAACCCCAGCAGTACCCCGACGTGGCCGCGCTCGTCGGCGAGACCAGCGACAACCTCATCGGCGTCGACAAAGTGGGGGAGAAGACCGCCGTCAAGTGGGTGCAGCAGTACGGCTCACTCGACGACATTCTCGCCCATGCCGACGAGATCAAGGGCGTCGTCGGTGAGAACCTGCGCACCCAGCAGGACCGCGCAATCCGCAACCGCAAGCTCAACAAGCTGGTTCAGGATGTCGACCTGCCCGTCGGGCCCGACGACCTCGAGCGCCAGCCGATGAACCTCGCCGCCATCCGCGAGGTGTTCGACCGGCTTCAGTTCCGCACGCTCCTTGAGCGGGTACTCAAACTTGCCGGCGCGAGCGACGCCGCACCCTCAACCGCGGACTCTCTCGATGCCAGCCCCGCCGAACCCGCCGTCAGCCGCATGGTCGACGAAGAACTCGCCAAATGGATCGCCTCAGCAACCAAAGGCGGCAAACCGCTCGCACTCGTCGTCGACGACAGCGGCGGCGAGATCAGCGGCATCGGCCTCGCCAGCGAAGACGCCTCTGTGTACGTGCCCTGGGGCCCCCACCGCCCCGACTACGCCGCGCTGGAAGCCTGGCTCGGCAGCGACGCCCCCAAGCTCCTCCACGACGCGAAGCGCGCCACGAAACGCCTCGCCAGCATCCAGCTGCCCCTCAGCGGAATCGACTTCGACACGAGCCTCGCCGCGTGGCTCCTGCGTCCCAGCAGCAAAGCCGAGACCATCGCCGGGCAGGCATACACCCACCTCGGCGTCACCGTCGCCGAAGAAGACCCCAACCAACTCGTGCCCGACACCGAGGCGCCCAACGCTGCCACCCTCGCCTGGTACGTGTGGCACATTGCCGCCTATCTCGAAGACAGACTCGAACCTGGCACGCTCCGGGTGCTCCGCGAAATCGATGCGCCCCTCGCACCCACCCTCGCCCGCATGGAACTCGCCGGCGTGCGCGTCAACGGTGACGTTCTGGCTGCCCTGCGCGAGACCCTCACCGCGAAAGCCGCCGACATCGAGAAGCGCGCCTTCGCGAGCGTGGGTCGCGAGGTCAACCTCGGCTCACCCAAGCAGCTCCAGCAGCTCCTCTTCGAAGAACTCGGCCTCCCCAAGACGCGCGCCACCAAGACCGGGTACTCCACGGATGCCGCAGCCCTCGCCGACCTCACCGAGCAGCTCGACGAACCGCACCCCTTTCTCGAGCTTCTCCTGCAGCACCGCGACGCCACCAAGCTCAAACAGATGATCGAAACCCTCGAGAAGTCGATCTCCGCCGACGGACGCGTGCACACCAACTACGACCAGACCGGCACCTCCACGGGACGCGTCTCCTCCAACGACCCCAACCTGCAGAACATCCCCGTCAAAACCGAAGAGGGGCGCCGCATCCGCGCCGCCTTCGAAACCGGCGAAGGCTACGAGACTCTCCTCACCGCCGACTACTCCCAGATCGAGATGCGCATCATGGCGCACCTCTCCGGCGACCCCGGACTCATCGAAGCATTCCAAGCAGGTGAAGACCTGCACCGCTTCGTCGGCGCCCGCATCTTCCACGTCGACCCCGCCGACGTCACCCCGCTCATGCGCACCAAGGTCAAAGCCATGAGCTACGGCCTCGCCTACGGCCTCAGCGCGTTCGGTCTCTCCAAACAGCTGCGCATCGACGTCAAAGAGGCCAAACAGCTCATGGTCGACTACTTCGAACGCTTCGGCGCCGTGCGCGATTACCTGCGCAACGTCGTCGCCCAGGCCAAAGTCGACGGCTACACCGAAACCATCTTCGGCCGACGGCGGCCCTTCACCGACCTCACCTCCAGCAACCGGGTGCTTCGCGAGAACGCCGAACGTGCCGCACTCAATGCACCGATCCAGGGCTCCGCGGCCGACATCATCAAGATCGCCATGAACAACATCGCCGCCGACATCACCGAGAAGAGCCTCGCCTCACGCATGCTCATGCAGGTGCACGACGAACTCGTCTTCGAAGTCTCACCGGGTGAGCTCGACGCACTCACCGAGGTGGTCACGAGCCGGATGTCCACGGCAGCAGAATTGTCGGTGCCGCTCGACGTGCAGCTCGGCACCGGCCCCAACTGGGACGCAGCAGCACACTGACCCACGACATCCCCCAGCCCCCAACCGACCGAAAGCCCTGAGACATAGAAGGAAAGGCTCACCCCATGACAGTCGAACCCGGCAGCGAACAGCGCACCCCCACCCGCATCGACGCGATCGCGGAGGACTGGGTGACGAAACTGGCCGATCTCATGCCAGAGATCGCCATCTGGGTGGGAATCCCAGGCCGCTATGAGGAATTCGGCGACCTCTCGCCCGCGGGCCACGAAGAGTACATCGCCGCCGCTAAGCAGGTGCTCGCGAAACTTGACAGAGAGGAGCCCACCGACGATGTCGACTGGGTGACGAAGACCGACCTCAGCGCCGACCTCACCCTCGACATCGAGAAAGCGGATGCCGGGCTGTTCAAACGAGACCTCAAAGTGATCGCCTCGCCCGCGCAGGACATGCGCGACATCTTCGACCTCATGGCCCACGACACCGAATCCGACTGGGCCACCATCGCCGGTCGCATGCGCAACCTGCCCGGAGCCGTCGACGGGTACATCGAAACACTGCGCCTGGGGATCGCCGACGGCATCACTCCCGCGCGCAGGCAAGTGACTGAGGTTCTTGACCAGTTGGCCCGCAACATCGGCGACGAAGGTTTCTTCGCGACCTTTGCCGCCAACGCGAAGCTCGCTGAGGGCGACGTTCCCGACTCGCTGAAGAAAGACCTCGCCGCGGGCGCAAAAGTGTCATCGGATGCCTACGCGAAACTCGCGGACTTCTTCCGCGACGAGCTCGCGCCCGCCGCCACCGAAGTGGACCCCATCGGGCGGGAACTCTACGCTCTCGCCTCCCGCGGGTTTCTCGGCGCCAAGATCGACCTCGACGAGACCTACGAGTGGGGGATCGAAGAGCTCGCGCGCATGGTCGCGGAGCAGAAGGACATCGCCAACGAGATCAAGGCCGGCGCGAGCGTCGAGGAGGC
>DAOMOV010000044.1:0-11148 GCA_035444505.1 Terrimesophilobacter sp. | reverse complement strand
AAGGGAGAACCAGTCCACCGTGAGCACCCAGATCGGCGTCATCCTCGGCCAGGTCGGAACACCTCAGAACCTGCAGCGCTCCGAAGTCCGCCGGTATCTGCGCGAGTTCCTCTCCGATGAGCGCATCATCGACCTGCCGGGCTGGCGCTGGAAGCCCATCCTGCACGGCGCCGTGCTGCCTACACGCCCGCGAATGGTCGCCCACCACTTCAGCGAGATCTGGACCGACGAGGGCTCCCCCCTCCTCGTCATCTCCGAAGCGCAGCGCTGCGGCATCCAGGAGCGCCTCGGCGACGGGTACCGTGTCGAGCTCGGCATGGCCTACAGCGAACCCAGCATCGGGGGTGCGGTTAAGCGACTCGAGGATGCCGGCATCCGCAAGATCGTGGTGCTGCCCCTGTTCCCGCAGTACTCGAACAGCACCACCGCATCCATCTACGACGAGGTCATGCTGCACACCCTCGGACGGGGCCGCCGCCGCGGACTGCCCACCAAGAAGTACTCCCCGACCCTGCGGTTCATCCACCCCTATTACGACGACCCCGACTACATCGCCGTGCTCGCCGCGAGCGTGCGCCGCCAGCTCGCCGGAGAGACGCCCGATCGCATCATCCTCAGCTACCACGGTCTGCCGAAGCGCTTCATCGACGAGGGCGACCCCTACCAAGAGCAGTGCGAGGCCACCACTCGGCTGCTCAGCGAGGCGCTGGGCTGGGCGGAGGGTGACGTGGAGATGGCGTACCAGTCCCGCTTCGGTCGCACCGAGTGGATCAAGCCCTACCTGCAGCCACGACTCGAGGAGCTGCACCGCGACGGCGTCGAGCGACCCGTCATCATCTCACCCGGGTTCACCACGGACTGCCTCGAAACCCTCCATGAGCTCGCCATCGAAGGACGCGAACTGTTCGCCGACGGCGGGGGAGACCCCGGCAAGTACCGCACCGTGGACTGCCTCAACGACGAACCCGAGTGGCTCGACTACGCCGCACGACTCATCGCGCGCAAAAGCGACGGCTGGTAGTCCGTGCTCTACGCCGCCATCGGCATCGGGGCGAGCGGTCTCGCACTGCTCGGCGTCTGGCTGCCCGGGCTGCCCACCACACCCTTCATCATCGTCGCACTGTGGGCCTTCGCGCGGTCGAGTCCCAGGCTGACCGCGTGGCTGCGCAGCGTACCCCTGTTGCGCGGTGCCGTCGCCGCAGCCGATCGCTTCGAGAAAGAGCGCAGCCTGCCACTGTGGGTCAAGCTCGTCGCCCAGGGGTGCGCGTGGGCATCCGTCGTGCTCGTCTGGTTCACGACGGGGATTCCGTGGCTCACCGTACTGGTCGCGCTCGGTGCGCTGTGGTGCTCGTGGTTCATGCTCCGCACCCCGACGCGGGGCAGACTCCCCGTCACGGCGGAGTCCCGCGCCGAACCCTACGCCGACACGATGTAGCGAAGTTCACGCTCAGCACGCTCCACCACCGCCGACTCGACCGAGGTGCGAACATGCGCGTCAGCGGCCTCGGCCATCGACTCATTCCCGCTGACGAACAGCCACCCCTCACCCTCTAAGACGCACGCGAGATCGATACCGGCCAGTTCGTCGGTCACCCGATGCGGGCTGCGCACCACCCTCAGGTCCCGCAGAGCGCCCGAGTCGGTGAATCCGCGCAGCTCATCCTTCACCCACGGCGCGAGTGTCTTGTCACCGAGGCCCCAGATGAGGCCGACATCCCGCACACCGGACCGCAGCGCCGCGAACACGGCTGCCGCCCCAGAGCCGGTCACCACGGCAAGCCCGGGGGAGCGCACCGTGGTGAGCCGGTGAGGGTGCGGCAGCGCCCAGCCGTCCACGTGTTCACCCGCTGTCAGCTCGGAGAGGAACGCGGATGCGCGGTGCGGCCACTCTTGGCTCGTCGTCACCTGCAGTCGAAACCGCCAGGCCGCGCCGTGCGCGCGTGCGTCGGAGGTGGTGAAGATGCGCGGGGTGATGCGTGGGACACGGGAGAGGCTGAAGCCGGGGGCGGCAGCAGACAGGTCGACGACCCTCGTCAGGACGTCTCGCCGCGTGCCGCTTCGTCGACGTGACGGCTCGTGGGGAATCGGCGTCGTCCAGTAGCGCACCAGGGCTTCGCTCGGCGCGTGCTCGGCGACGGCCTCTTCAGGGTTGCGCCACCATAGCCAGAGCACGTCCCCCGGCTGAACCGGCGTTGCACTGTCGAATTCGAGTTCCACGACGCGACGAGACCCGCTCGCAAGTTCCCGGGCATCCGTGAGCACGAATTGCGAGCGCCCGACACGCACACGGCGGCGAACTTCGCGCTGGTAACGGCGGAAGGCGAGCTCCCGCTGGTCGTGCGATGGTCCGGGTCGCCGCACGAACACGGCCCGCGCCGTGTCAGCGAGCCACGATGCGATCGCACCGCCGGGTCCAACGCCGGTGACGCCGAGCCGGGTCATCGGTGGTCAATCTGCGACAACGGGCACCTCAACGTCCTCGCTCTCGCCGAGAACATCGTCGGCACCCTCGGCGACGGTGGGCTGCCTCATCCACGTGCCTCGAACCCACCTGCCCGTGAGCAGTCCGGCCTTCACCGCCTCCGCCACGACGAGCCCCCAGAATGCCCCTACCAGGCCCAGCCCGGCCACCTCGATCAGCAGCCACGACACGGGCACGAGAACCGCCACGCTCGCAACGATCGAGTACACCATCGGCATCACGACATCCCCCGCTGAGCGCAGGGCGCCGAAGACCACGCTGCTCACGGCCGAGAGGGGCAGCAGCACGGCACTCACCAGCAGCACGTCGCGCACCATCGCCACGACCGCCTCATTGGCGCCGAAGATCGCCAGTGCGTAGTCCGCCGAGAGCCACAGCGCGAGCGTGAGCACGGCAGAGGCACCCGCTGTCCAGGCTGCGGTGCGAAGGGTGAGGCGGCGGGCGTGATCTCGTGCGTTGTCACCGACATCCCAGCCGACGACCGTCTCGTTGCCCTGAGCGAGGGCCAGGATTACCCCCGTGACGAGAGCGGTGAGCGTCAGGGTGTAGGAGCGCGCGTTGATCGCGTCGGTGCCGAGCAGGTTGATCCAGGCGAGCACGAACACGATGGAGAGGTTGAACACGCCATTCTCGATCACCGTCGGCACCGACAGGCGGGCCATGGTTGCCGCCCCCTTCTGAGGCGCGGTTTTCTCGGGAAGCTTCGAGAACATGCCCACCCCGGTGCGGCGGCGCACCATCCAGGCGAGCAGCAGCATCCCGACTCCCCGCACCAGGAGGGTGGGCAGTGCGGCGCCGACCACACCGAGTTCGAGGACCAGCAGGAACACACTGAGCAGCACTACGTCGAGCAGGTTGACGACGATTCCCAGCACAAGCAGCGCCACCGTTCGGCCGTAGGCGCGCAGCACAGCGCTCGCCGCGACGATGTACGCGTTGAAGGCCATGCCGGCGGCGACGATCCAGAGGTACGCGTTCGCGTCGTCGGCGATCTCGGCGGGAGTGTTGATCGCCGCGACGATGGGAGCCCCGCCGACCGCGACGAATACCGCGATGCCCACGCCGAGAAGCGTGCTCGCGCGCAGCGCGATGATGGTCGTGCGTTGCGCAGAACCGAACCTGCGGGCCCCGAGGTACTGCGCGATCACGACAAGAGCACCGATGCTGAACAGCACCGAGATGTCGTACAGGATGCCGAGAATCTGGTTTGCCGTCGCGACCGCGGCGTTCAGTTCGGGTGATGCCGCGCTGAGCAGCACGACGTTGACGAGCGCCGCCAGCAGGGTCACGACCGTGACGACGAGCAGTGGCCAGCTCAGCCGCATCAGCGACTTGCGCACGAAGGTGGTGGAGGAGGGCATGAGGCTCCCAGTGGGTGAATGAGACGGCACAGTATTAGGCAAGCCTTACCTTATATGCTGTGGAACTGTGTCAGCTACCGTTTCTGGGCACACACCGGCGGTGGCACCCGTGAGCTACGCAGCAGTCACCATCGTCAGCTCGAGGGCCCCCGGCGCCTCGCTGAGGGTCAGTGTCGCCCGCAGTGCACCAAGCTCGCCAAGCGACTGAGCGTGTGTTCCCCCGCACGCGATGCGCGCTTCGCCCTCGGCCAGCGAGCACACCCAGTAGCGCCGATCCGTGAGGCGCTCGCCGTCGCGGTCGACGCGAACTGGTGCATCCTCGGCGATCCACCCCGCCAAGAACTCATTGACGGATGCCTCGATCGCCGCCAGCTCCTCGGCAAGCCCTTCGACGACGAAGCCGCGCTTGCGCAGCGACTTGCCGATCCGGTAGCTGTCGCGGGACCCCCGCTCCAAAATCGTCGAGGACTCGTTCGCCTCCGCATCGAAATTCGGGAACCCGAGGGCATCCGCCCCGATCTCTTTCGACCAGCGCGATGCGAGGGCACGGTTCAACGCCAGCGACGCGAGGTGGCAACCGGTGTGACCCGTCGAGATCGCCGCACGGTTGTCAGCATCCACGGTGACGGTCACCTCGGTGCCCTCCGTGGGTGCATCCGCGAGCACGTGCACCACGACGAACGCCCAGCCCTCGGCTCCCTTGCGCACCGGCACATCGGCACCGATGAACAGCTGCGCGCCATCCGTCGCCCCCACGACGCAGCCGGTGACGGAGAACGTGCCCTCCTCCCACGACAGGGTCGCCCGGTCGGGACCCTGATCGGGCCAGCCCGCATCCACCGGATGGCACGGGGTCTGATCGAGCAGCACCGCGAACCGGGTCGGGCTCAGCCGCTCCACGTGCACCACCGTCGCCGTCGACTCGGTCTCACCAGCGGGGTACGTCACCAGGGTGTCATTCGACGGGAAGGTCATGACCCCATTCTTGCGGCAAACGCCGCCTGAGTGTGCCGTGGGAGTCCGCTGAGCGTAAGCCCACGCACAGGCGCACCACCCGCGCCATCCAGACTCGCAACCTAGCGTGGCCCGCATGAACAAGACAACGCAACGCATTGCCGCCCTCGTGCTCGCCGCTGGACTCACCGGCGCGCTCGCCGCCTGCACCGACAACACGGTTCCCGAGACGGACCCGCCCATCACGCAGCCCGAGCAGCCCACCGAGCCCACCGACAACGGCACGGACGACGGCATGAACGACACGACCGAGATCACCGAGACCGACGCTGAGATGGTCGCCACCGCCGAGTACGGCGGCACCGTCGTCGGCGTCGAATCCGACGACCACAACGGTGAGGCCACCTGGAAGGTCGAACTCGCCGGCACCAGCCAGGGCGACATCGAGGTGGAGGTCAGCAAGGCCAGCGGCGAGATCGTCGCCGTGGACGAAGAGTAACCCCCAACTCTTCTTCGACAACCCCCGGCGGTGACAGCAACCGCCGGGGGTTGTCCACACCCGGCGACGCGCGCCGACGCGAGCAGCGGATGCCTCGCGGCACCGAGTCTCTACGCGAGCACGTCCCGCATATCCGCCTCGAGCGCCGCTACCTGCGCCGTCGCAGCCGCGATGCGCTCCTCGCCTGAGCCGGTCGTGCTCGCCGCATCCAGATACACCTTCACCTTCGGCTCCGTACCGCTCGGTCGCACAATCACGCGCGAGGCGCCCTCCAGCCGGAACCGCACGATGTTCGCCGGCGGAAAGGCGTCCAGGCCCTGCGCAAAGTCATCCACCCCGACAACCGCCGCGCCACCAAGAGTGGTCGGTGGAGTCGCACGAACGCGGGCCATGATGCGCGGGATGTCTGCGACATCCGTTACCCGCACCGACACCTGACCCGACGCGAACGCGCCGAACCTCTCCGCGAAATCGACCAGGTGCTGCTCGATCGAGATACCGGATGTCGCGAGCGAGTCGGCGAGATCGAGGAACGCCACCGCGGCCGAGATGCCATCCTTGTCGCGCACCTTCTGCGGATCGACGAGGTAGCCGAGGGCCTCCTCGTAGCCGTAGTCGAGACCCGGCACACGGGACACCCACTTGAACCCCGTCAGGGTCTCGGTGAAGTCGATGCCGTACGCCTGCGCCACCGCACCCAGCGCGGGAGAGCTCACGAGGCTCGCCGCGAGTTGCCGTGCACCGGCCTCCGCGGCACGCCAGCCCAGAAGCATCCCCACCTCATTGCCGGTGAGGGCACGCCAACCGCCCTCGACGGGGATCGCCACCGCGAGCCGGTCAGCATCGGGGTCGTTCGCGATGATGAGATCAACCTTCGCCGCGTCAGCCGTCGCGTAAGAAAGATCGAGGGCGCCGGGTTCTTCGGGGTTCGGGAACGCCACCGTCGGAAAGTCCGGGTCAGGGTCGCGCTGCTCCACCACCACAACCGGCTCAGCGAAACCCGCCGCCGCGAACACCGCGCGTGTCGTCTCCCACCCCACCCCGTGCATCGCCGTGTAGACGACCTTGAGGGCGTTGCTCGGCGCCCGCGTCACGAGCCCAGCGGTCTGCGCCACGTACGCGTCGACGATTTCCTCGTTCGCCACCTCGTAGTCGTTCGACCGAGGCAGCCGGGTGATCGGCTGAGCGGCGACCGCGCGAATCGCCGCCTCGATCGCCTCGTCATCCGGCGGAACGATCTGCGAGCCCTCGTCGACCCCACCCAGGTACACCTTGTAGCCGTTGTCACGCGGCGGGTTGTGGCTCGCCGTCACCATCACACCGGCACTCACCCCGAAGTGCCGCACCGCGAAGGCGAGCACCGGCGACGGCAGCAGACGCGGCAGCAGGATGGCCCGCAGCCCAGCGCCCGCCATCAGCTCGGCAGTATCGAGCGCGAAGCGGTGCGAGTTCTTGCGACCGTCATACCCGATCACGACACTCGGCTTCGCTTCTCGTTCGAGCAAGAAGTTGGCGAAACCGCGCGCCGCCTGGGCGACGAGCACCCGGTTCATCCGGTTCGGCCCCGCCGCGAGCTCAGCACGCAGTCCAGCCGTGCCGAACTCGAGACGGGCGTCGAAGCGAGCGTGCAGCTCATCGAGTGCCTCTGCGTCAGCGCGCTCGGCCGCGGCGATCAGCGCGTCGAGCTCGGCGCGGGTCTCGGGATCGGGATCCTGGTCATGCCACGCGCGTGCGGCATCCAGCACGTCCGCTGACATCAGATGGCCGCCACGATCTTCGCCAGCAGGGCACTGATCACCGGTTCCGCCGCCTTGCCCGCGTCAATCACCTCCGCGTGACTGAGCGGAGTCTTCTGGATGCCCGCGGCAAGGTTCGTGATGAGAGACATCCCGAACACCTCCATACCCGCCTCGCGGGCCGCAATCGCCTCGAGCGCCGTCGACATCCCGACAATATGCCCGCCGATCGCCTTCGCCATCTGCACTTCGGCCGGCGTCTCGTAGTGGGGGCCACGGAACTGGCAGTACACACCCTCATCGAGGTTGGGGTCGATCTGCTTCGCCACCGCGCGCAGTCGGGACGAGTAGAGGTCGGTGAGGTCCACGAACGTCGCGCCCTCGAGCGGCGAATCGGCCGTGAGGTTGATGTGGTCGCTGATGAGCACCGGCTGACCGGGGGCCCACGTGTGCTTGATGCCGCCTGCGCCGTTCGTGAGCACCATGATCTTCGCACCCGTCGCTGCTGCCGTGCGCACCGAGTGAACGACTCGCCGCACCCCGTGCCCCTCGTAGTAGTGGGTGCGGGCGCCGATCACCAGGGCGCGCCTGCCGCTCGGCAGCAGCACGGAGCGCAGCGTTCCCACGTGCCCTTCCAGTGCGGGCTTGCTGAAACCAACAATGTCGGTTGCGGGAATCGTCGCTGTCGTCTCACCGATGAGGTCCGCCGCCTTCGCCCAGCCGCTGCCCAGGGTCAGGGCGATGTCGTGATGCGGGGCACCCGTGAGCTCAGCCAACTGCTGCGCCGCCTGCTTCGCGACCTCGAATGGGTTCGCGTCGGGGTGATCGAGGGGGTTCTCGTGAGGGTTGTCGTGGGACATTCCCCGAGTCTATTCGCGCTGCCCGGCTCGGCGGCGAGTCGCGCCCGCGGCGAGCACCCCGGCGCCCAGTACGAGCAGCGCCGCGGCGACCGTGGCGAGTCCGGTCGGCATCGCGTCACTCGGGCCGGTTGTCGCGAGTTGAGAGTCTCCGTCTGAGTCGGATGCGGCGAAGGTGAAGGAGCTGGATGTGACCACGCTGTCCGGCAGCGCGCTGCCCAGTACGGTGACGGTGTCATGGCTCGAGGCCAGCGGTGGAGCGATGAGGTAGTGGGTGCTGAAACCGACATCCTGCGCACTCTGCCAGGTGAGGCCGGCATCGGTCGAGATGCGCGCGCGCACGGCGGCGGTCGGCAGCAGTCCCGACCGTTCCGTCCATGCCGCCACCAGGTAGTCGCCGTGCGAGATCAGCTGCGGCGCTGCGGCTCGCATGGCGGGGTCCGAGAGCCCGACAGGATCAGACCAGGCCGTGCTGTTGAAGGTGCTGAACCGCAGCACACCAGTTGTCGTAACGCCTTCTTGCCACACCACCGCGACCTCGTCGTCGTAGCCCATGAGGTGGAAGAGAAACACGGTTGCACCGCCGTCGGAGACGGCCGCGGGGGTGCTCCAGCCGGCGCCTCCGTCGGCCGATGAGGTCGCCCACAGCTGATCGTCGTCGGCGATCCAGGCCACGGTGATCGCGTCGCCGTCTATGACCACCTGCGGAGCGAAGATGACGCCACTCTGCGGTGCTGAGATCGCCACCGGGGCACTCCACATGGCGCCCCCGTCGGTGGAGGCACGGAAGTAGACCCGCCACGTTCCGCTGACCAGGCCTCCCCAGGCCACGCCGATACGGGCGGCGTCGGCGGCGAGCATGGGGATGTTCGAGTAGGACGTCGGGTCGGTGAGGGTGCTCGGTGCGGTCCAGACCGGTCCGCCGCCGAGCGCGGTGGCGACCTGACCGATGTCGTCGGTGGTGCTCCACGTCGCGATGGCTCGGGTGCCATCGGAGGCGAGTTGAGGCAGGAATGAATAGACAGCGCTGTCGGAGAGCTGCTGCACCGCGCTCCACGACTGGCCGCCATCCGTCGACGACGTCGAGTAGACCGTCTCCATGCTGGTGTTGCTATCCACCGCGGACCAGAGCGCCGTCACTGTTGCACCGACGGCGGCAAGCGTCGGCGTCTCAGGAATCTGGCTCTGCGTGTGACTTGCGATGGATTGGGGAGAGCTCCAGGTCTGCCCATCGTCGGTCGAATACGACGCGAGCACCGACACGTCTTCTCCGCCAGTGCCGCCAGAAACAACCCACGCGGCGATGAGCGTGTCGTCGACCGAGACAAGCTGCACGTTGAAACCGGGCGCACCGACGACGACGGATGGCCCCCAGGCGTCTTCCGCCGCTTCGGCGGGTGAGGGCGCTGCGACAAACACCACGAACGTGGTGACGAGCGCGAGCGCCAGCGCGAGGCGACGCATCCTGAACCTCCTCGGGGTGGAGTGCTCTACGGGCGACAGCGGATGAGGCTGGCGCCTGGGCTGGATTTTATAGTGAGCAGACCTCGCGAGGCAAACTGTGCCCGACTGTGTGCGAACCCAATCCCTCATGTTCGTAACTCAGTAGATTTCGAAAGCGCGCCCGGTCCGTCGTGTGTTCACAGGCATCCTGAGCCGAGCCTTCAGAAATTACCTGAGTTGCGAACGTCGCGCGCGCGACTCAGCAAGAATGGAGGCATGGCCCACGAATTCGAGCGCACCCAACGCATCGCCATTCTCGGTGGCGGCCCCGGCGGCTACGAGGCGGCACTCACTGCGGCACAGCTCGGCGGCGACGTCACCGTCGTCGAACGGGCTGGCATCGGCGGATCGGCGGTGCTCACCGACGTGGTGCCCTCGAAAACTCTCATTGCGACCGCCGTCGCTGCAGGCGCCGTTGACGAGGCCACCGATCTCGGGGTTCAGTCCTACCTGCGCGGCGAGAAGGGCCGACCCGCACGCCCCGACATCACCGTCAACCTCGCCGCCGTCAACAAGCGACTCCTTGGCCTCGCGAAGCAGCAGTCTGACGACATGCGCACCACCCTCCTTGACGCGGGCGTGCGCATCATTGAAGGCAACGGTCGACTCGACGGGCATCACCGACTCATCGCCTCCACTGGCACCGGCAAAAAGCGCACCGACTTCGAAACCGTCGAGGCCGACACCATCGTCGTCTCCGTCGGCGCGCGGCCCCGCATCGTGCCTGCCGCGCAGCCAGACGGTGAGCGCATCCTCACCTGGACCCAGCTGTATCAGCTCAGCGACGTGCCCGAAAAACTCGTCGTCGTCGGCTCCGGCGTCACCGGCGCCGAGTTCGCCGCCGCCTACCAGGCGCTCGGCTCACAGGTCACCCTCGTCTCGAGCCGTGAACACGTGCTCCCCGGGGAGGATGCCGACGCCGCCGACGTCATCGAACAGGTCTTCACCCGCAACGGGATGACCGTGCTCTCCAAGTCACGCATGGCCTCGGTGAAGCGCGACGGCGACGGCGTCATCGTCACCCTCACCGACGGGCGCACCGTCGAAGGCAGCCACTGCCTGCTCGCGCTCGGCTCCGTGCCCAACACGTCCGACATCGGGCTCGAGGATGCCGGGGTACAGCTCACCGAGTCGGGCCACATTCGCGTGAACCGGGTCGCCCGCACCTCGCTGCCCTCGGTCTACGCGGCGGGCGACTGCTCGGATTTCCTGCCTCTCGCATCCGTTGCCTCGATGCAGGGACGCACGGCGGTGTTTCACGCCATGGGGGACGCCGTCTCCCCGACGGAGCTGCGCAACGTCACCTCGAACATCTTCACCCAGCCGGAGATCGCCACGGTCGGCTGGTCGCAGAAGCAGCTCGAGGACGGGCTCGTGCGCGGCACCGTTCACAAGCTGCTGCTCAAGCACAACCCGCGCGCGAAGATGCTCGGCATCGAGGACGGCTTCGTGAAGCTGCTCGCCAGCACCGGCGGAACCGTCATCGGCGGTGTCGTGGTGGCGCCGCGCGCATCGGAGCTGATCCTGCCGATCGCGATCGCCATCGAGCACCGCCTCACCGTCGACCAGCTCGCGGAGGCCTACAGCGTCTACCCGTCTCTCTCGGGCTCCATCACCGACGCCGCGCGCGCGATGCATCACGTCGACTGACCCCGATCGCGTCTTCAACCATGCTCAGCGTGGTTGTGGGAGCCAGGTGCCGCAGCTACACGATGTTGAGGAGCAGGTGACCCGAGGAGACCGTCGCTCCGATCGG
>DAOMOV010000043.1:0-11354 GCA_035444505.1 Terrimesophilobacter sp. | reverse complement strand
AGTTGCGCCGCTAGTCCGAGCCAAGCAGTCGCGGGGGCATTTCTCCCCGCACCGGGTGCTTCTCGACACGAGGGTCTGCTCGTAGGCTCAGGATATGACCGAGCCGACGAATCAGGCACCCCCGCGGGTTGGTGTGAACGAATTCGAAACACACACGGCGCTCGTCGAGGGCGTGCGACTCTTCGATGCGGAGTGGGCGACGGATGCGCTCGGCTCCGTCGGTGCTCTCGTGGGTTCGGCGGCCTTCCAGCAGGATGCGGCGGCTGCCCACGTCAACGCCCCGGTGCTGCATACGCATGACCGCTGGGGCGCGCGGATCGATGAGGTCGACTATGACGAGTCGTACCATCGGGTGATTTCGGCGGCGGTGGAGCATGGCGCGCACACGAGCGCGTGGGCGCAGCCACGGGCGGGGGCGAATGTGGCGCGGGCGGCGACGTTCATGCTGTTCGCACAGGTCGAGCCGGGGCATGCGTGCCCGATCTCGATGACGCACGCGGTGGTGCCTGCGCTGCGTGCGACCCCTGAGCTCGCGCAGCGGTGGGAGCCGTGGTTGTTCAGCCGCGAGTATTCGAGCGAGCTGGGCGTGGGCGGGTCGAAGTCGTCGGCGCTGTTCGGTATGGGGATGACGGAGAAGCAGGGTGGCTCGGATGTGCGTGCGAACGTGACGCGTGCGGTGGATGCGGGCGACGGTTCGTGGCGGCTTGAGGGGCACAAGTGGTTCTGCAGCGCGCCGATGTCCGATGGGTTCTTGGTGCTCGCTCAGGCGCCTGAGGGGTTGAGCTGTTTTCTCGTGCCTCGCGTTCTCGATGATGGCAGCCGGAATGTGTTTCGCATTCAGCGGCTCAAGGACAAGGTCGGCAACCGGTCGAACGCGTCGAGCGAGGTCGAGTTCGCCGACACGAGGGCGTTCCTGGTGGGCGAGGAGGGCAAGGGGGTGCGCACGATCATCGAGATGGTGGCGCGCACTCGACTCGACTGCGTTCTGGGCTCGACGGCCGGTATGCGTCAGTCGGTGGCGGAGGCGGTGTGGCACGCGCGCCACCGCAGCGCGTTCGGGGCGCTCCTCATCGATCAGCCGGCGATGGTGCCGGTGCTCGCGGATCTCGCGCTTGAGTCGGAGGCGGCGACTCTGACGGCGCTGAGGCTCGCCCGTGCGCACGATGACGACGCGAGCGATCAGGAGGTTGCGTTCCGGCGCCTCGCAACGGCGGTGGCGAAGTACTGGGTGTGCAAGCGCGGCCCAGAGCACTCGTACGAGGCGATGGAGTGTCTCGGCGGCAACGGCTACACCGAGGACTTTCCGCTCGGTATGCGCTACCGGGAGCAGCCCGTCATGGCGATCTGGGAGGGCAGCGGCAACGTGATCGCTCTCGACGTGCTGCGGGCGCTCGACCGCGATCCCGACACCGCCGAGGCCTTCTTCGCCGAGGTGAGCCTGGCATCCGGTGCGCATCCGGCCTTTGACGCGCACGTCGCGCGCACGCAGGTGCTGCTTCGTGAGCTTGCGGGCGAGCCGGATGCCGCGCCGGCCCACGCGCGTCGGCTCACCGAGTACTTGGCGCTCGCGCTGCAGGCTTCGCTGCTGCTGAGGCACGCGCCGAGGGAAGTGGGTGAGGGGTTCGCGGCGTCTCGGCTGGGCGGCGAAGGCGGACGACTGTATGGTGCGCTGCCGACGGGTGTGGACGCGCGTGCCGTGGTGAACCGGGTGTAGCAGGAGCGAGTAGCCTGATCTTCTGCTGCTTCTTGGGGGCTCACCATCGCACGTTCCGCTTCTCGGCGACGCAATCTCGTCGATCTCACTCCCCTGCGCGAGAGTCCCGCGTTCGCGCGCCTCTGGTTCGGCAACGCGGTGGCGGGCATCGGCACCCAGATGACGGTGGTCGCTGTCGGCCTGCACGTGTACGAGCTCACCCATTCGACGTTCGCGGTGGCGATGGTGGGCGGTGTCGCGCTCATCCCGATGCTCTTCGCGGGCCTCTACGGGGGCATGCTCGCGGATGCGTTCGACCGGCGCCGCGTGGCTCTCATCTCCGCGACGATCGCGTGGGCGGCGACGGCGACGATCGCTCTGCTGGCGTGGTTCGGCATGGAGACGGTGACGACCCTCTACCTCCTGACCGCCCTCAACACGTCGGCGGGAACGGTGCTCATCGCCACCCGCCAGGCGATCGTGCCCAGGCTCGTGGGGGTGAGGCTGCTGCCGTCGGCGGCGGCACTGAACGGTATGAGTTTTGGTGTCGCGGTGACGGTCGGTCCTGCGGTCGCGGGCGTGCTCGTTGCCGTCGTAGGGTTCGCGTGGACGTACACGGTCGACGTGGTTCTTTTTGCTGCGGCGTTCGCGGGCATCGTCTCCTTGCCGCGCATCGTCCCCGAGGGAGAGACCCGGCGCCCCGGCTGGACGTCACTGAAGACAGGGCTCGGATTCTTGAGGCGAGCCCCCAACATTCGCGCTTCGTTCTGGATCGACATCGCCGCAATGACCTTCGGTCGCCCGCACGCGCTGTTTCCCGCGGTGGGGGCGCTACTGCTCGGGGGAGGGGCGATCACGGTCGGCATCCTCACCTCGGCGGGGGCGGTCGGCGTGATCGTCGGGAGTCTGTTCTCCGGGCAGGCGGGGAACGTGCGCTGGCAGGGGCGCGCAATCGGCCTGTCGGTGGTGGCCTACGGGGTGTTCACGTCAGCGTTCGGGCTCGTGCTGCTCATCGCGGGGGCGTGGCCGACCTCTGCTGACATTGCTGGCGCGAACTGGCTCGGCATCGCCCTCTCCTCGGTCGCTCTCGCTGGTGCGGGGGCGAGTGACAACGTGTCGATGATCTTCCGCAACACGATGATCGTGGCGGCGGTGCCTGACAACATGCGTGGCCGCCTGCAGGGTGTTTTCATTGTGGTCGCGGCGGGCGGCCCACGAGTGGGGGATGTCTACATCGGCCTTGTCGTGGTGGGCTCGGTGCTGTGGTTCCCGCCTCTGCTGGGCGGCATCCTCATCATTGCGCTTGTTCTCGCGATCATGCGGTTCACGAGCATTAGTGGTTACGACGCGGAGGATCCTCGGCCCTAGTGGCTATGAGCGCTGCACCTCGGCTTCGATGACGGCGATCTCCTGGGTGGCGAGTTCGCGGGCGCGGGCGTCACCGAGGTAGGTGAGGTGCAGCCAGCGCTTCGAGCGGGAGAACCGCACCCGCAGCTCGCGGTAGCGCACGAGCCAGACGAGGCCGATTCCGGTCGCGATGAGGCCGGATGCTGCGGCAACGCCGACCCCCCAGCGGGGCCCGATCTCGTTGACGACCCACCCGACGAAGGGTGCGCCGATGGGGGTGCCGCCGACGAAGATCGCCATGTACAGGGCCATGACGCGGCCACGCATGACCGGGTTGACGTTGGTCTGGATGAATGCGTTTGCGTTGGTCATGAAGGTGAGGGTCGCGAACCCCACGGGGATGAGGGCGAGGGCGAAGAGCTCATAGGTGGGCATTATGGCTGCGACGGTGCAGCTGGCAAAGAACAGCAGGCTCGCCCAGATGATGATGGCCATGCGAGGTTGTTCGCGCCGCGCGGAGGCGAGGGCACCGCTGACGGAGCCGATCGCCATGATGGACGTGAGCAGACCGTACTCGCCGGCGCCCTTGCCGAATTCGACCGTGGCCATGGTGGAGATGTTGATGGCGAAGTTGAGGCCCAAGGCGCCGAGCACGCCGACCATCCCCATGATGGCCATGATGGTGGGCTGGGTGCGCACGTAGGCGAGGCCTTCGCGCACTTGACCTTTTGCGCGGCCCGCTCTCGGCTGCGCGAAGAGTTGGGCGCGCCGCACGACCAGGAGGGCGAGGAGGGTGGCCCCGAAGGTGCCGGCGTTGATGACGAAGACGAGGCCCGCGCCGAGGAGAACGGTGAGCACACCGGCGACGGCGGGGCCGATCATGCGGGCGAGGTGGAACGACACCGAGTTGAGCGAGACGGCGTTGCCGAGGTATCTCTTCTCGACGAGTTCGGCGACGAAGGTTTGGCGGATGGGCGCGTCAATGGCGGCGACGATGCCGATGCCGAGGGCGAAGAGGTACACGTGCCAGAGCTCGGCGACGCCGAGCATGACGATGATGCCGAGCCCGAGGGCCATGAGGCCCATGAGCGATTGGGTGACGATGAGTGCCCGTTTGGCGTCGACCCGGTCGGCGATGACGCCGGTGATGGGCACGAGGAGCAGTTGGGGTCCGAACTGCAGTGCCATGGAGAAACCGACCGCGGCAGCGTCGTGGTCGGTGAGTTCGGTGAGCACGATCCAGTCCTGGGCGGTGCGCTGCATCCATGCCCCGATGTTGGAGACGAGGGCGCCGACGAACCACACCCGGTAGTTGAAGACGCCGAGCGAGCGGAACATGGCCCTCATTCGTCGATCAGTTTCTGCAGGATGGGTGTTGCCTGTTCCAGTACTTTTTGTTCGCGCACGCTGAGCGTGTCGAGACGGCGGGCGAACCAAGCGTCACGGCGGCGGCGGGTCTCTTCGACGAACTCGGCGCCCGCGTCGGTGAGGGTGACGGCGATCTTGCGACCGTCGTCGTCGTCGCTCTCGCGGGAGACGAATCCGAGGTCGGCGAGGAGGTTGACGGTGCGGTTCATGCTGGGCGGGCTGACGTGTTCGCTTTCGGCCAGTGAGCTGAGGGATTGCGGCCCGTCGTTGAAGAGGGTGAAGATGACGGCGCGCTGGCTCTCGGTGACCTCAGAGTTCGCTTGCATGAGGCGGATGCGTCGGCCCAGTCGTTGAATGGCGAAGCGGAGTTCTTGGGCGGGCAGGTTGGGCATAGGCATCCATCCTATCAATTTAGTTAGACTAACTAAAGTTATGGTGCGAGGGTGCCTCGGCTCAATACACTGGGGGCGAACGAGGAGGTTCGGTGACCGCAATTGTGAAGCGAACAGACCGCACTTTCGTCGACGCCTTCGGCGTGACGATTCACTTTCACGTGTGGGAGGCGAACGAGCCTCGCGCGGTGGTGCAGGTGCTGCACGGACTGGGGGAGCACGCTCTGCGCTATGAGGCGCTTGCGGCGGATCTGGTGGCAGCGGGCTACACGGTCTACGCGGACGAGCACCGCGGTCACGGGGCGACGGGGCTGGGGCAGCACAATGGCGACCACTCGAAGCTGGGCCGTCTGGGCGAGGGCGGGATGCCGGCCACGGTGGCGGCGGTTCGGCAGCTGACAGGGATGATCCGCGAGGAGAACCCGGGGCTGCCGCTGGTGCTGCTGGGTCACTCGTGGGGGTCGATCATTGCGCAGAAGCTGATCAACCAGGATGCGAGCGACTTCGCGGCGGTGATTCTGTCGGGCACGGCCTACCGCACACCGTTCCACATGAACGGTGGCGACCTGTCGAAATCGCACCGGGTGGCAGGAGGCACCGGCCTGGAGTGGTTGAGTCGCGATGTCGAGGTGCAGAGGGCGTTTGCGGCCGACCCCTTGACGTTCGACGCGAAGACGCTGGAACTGTTTGGGCTGGCTGATTCGTTACGGCTGCTGGGTCGGCCGGCGAGAAACATTGAGCATGATGTTCCTGTGCTGATCATCGGCGGCAGCGAGGACTCGCTGCCGTTGGGCCCGAGCGTGAAGAGGCTTGCCGATTCGTATCTGAAGCGCAGCGGCCTCACCGATGTGAAGGTGATCATCTACACGGATGCGCGGCACGAGGTGTTCAATGAGCTCAACCGCGACGAGGTGGTTGCCGACGTGATCGAGTGGACTCGTTCGCGAGTGGCATGACGAAGGGCGTGTCGCCGACGATTTTCACCCAGATCATTCGGGGTGAATCGCCGGCTCGGTTCATCTGGAGTGATGACGAGTGTGTGGCATTCCTCACCATCGAGCCGCGGATGCCCGGCCACACGCTCGTGGTGCCGCGGGACGAGGTGGACCGCTGGACAGACCTTGATGAGTCTCTTGTGCTGCACCTGATGGCGGTGGCGCACAGGATCGGACTCGCACAGCGCGAGGAGTGGGGAGCGGACAGAGCGGGGCTGATGCTGGAGGGCTACATGGTGCCGCACATGCACATTCACGTGTGGCCGTCGTGGTCGCCGTGGGAGTTCCACCCGGCGGGGATTGAGAGGCATCCGGACCCCGCCGATCTTGACGACGCGGCCGTGCGCTTGCGCTCGCGGCTGAGGGCGCGCGGCTTCGGTGAGCGGGTTCCGGCGGAGCCGGGCCGGGCGCTGCCGGAGCACGCGCAATAGGCTGATTCTCGTTGGCTGTCACCGAAGGAGACCCGATGCACGGCGAGTACAAGGTTCCGGGCGGCAAGCTCGTTGTCGTTGACCTGGATGTCGAGGGCGGGCGCATTGCGAACTTCCGGCTCGCGGGAGATTTCTTCCTGGAGCCGGATGACGCGATCGATGCGATCAATGCGGCCGTGAACGGATTGTCGGCGGAGGCGGATGGCGCGACGATCGCGAAAGCGGTGCGAGCTGCCCTGCCTGAGGACGCTCTGCTGCTGGGGTTCAGCCCGGAGGCGGTGGGGGTGGCGGTGCGCCGGTCGCTCGCGAAGGCGGGCACGTGGACCGATTACGACTGGCAGATCGTGCACGGTGAGGCATACCCGCCGGTGCTGCAGATGGCGCTCGACCAGGTGCTCACGGAGGAGGTGGGTGCGGGGCGGCGCAGGCCGACGCTGCGGTTCTGGGAGTGGAACGAGCCGGGTGTGGTGATCGGGAGTTTCCAGTCGGTGCGCAACGAGGTCGACATGGAGAATGCCGAAAGGTACGGGTTCCAGGTGGTGCGGCGCATCAGTGGCGGTGGGGCGATGTTCATGGAGGCGGGGTCGGTGGTGACGTACTCGATCTACGCGCCGACGGAGCTCGTGCATGGGATGACGTTTGCCGACTCGTACGCATTCCTTGACGAGTGGGTGATCACGGGTCTGCGCGAGTTGGGGATCGATGCTTTCTACCAGCCGTTGAATGACATCACGAGCGCGAAGGGCAAGATCGGCGGCGCTGCGCAGAAGCGGTTGGGTTCGGGTGCGGTGCTGCACCACGCGACGATGAGCTACGACATGGACAGCGCCAAGATGGTCGAGGTGCTGCGCATCGGCCGCGAGAAGATGAGCGACAAGGGTACGACGAGTGCGGCGAAGCGGGTTGACCCGCTGCGCAGCCAGACGGGTCTGCCGCGGGCAGAGGTCATCGAGAGCTTGAAGAGCACCTTCACCCGTCTCTACGGAGGATCACCGTCCGAGATCACCGCCGACGAGTTGGCGCGCGCCGAGCAGCTCGTAGACGAGAAGTTCGCCACCCCCGAGTGGCTGCACCGGGTTCCGTGACAAACCATCCCATGACCCCGTTTGTTTCAGATGACCCGGAATTTACGGCGTCATCTGAAACAAACGGGGTCATAGTGGGGGCTTACTAGGCTGAGCGTCGTGGAGTGGTACTGGTGGGTGGCGATCGGCGTGGGTGTCGTGGCGCTCCTCGCGGTGCTGCAGCGTGCGGGACTGGTCGACTTTCGCGGCACGGGCCGTCGGGGCAGTGGTGTGGGCGGCCTGATGTCGCTGGGCGACGAGATCTTCGCGCCGACCCGGCACGAGGCATCCCAGGAGCGCGCCCGCGAGACGGTACTGCCGGCACCGGCACCGATCCCGGGAGACGGGGATAAGGGCGTGCTCGACGGTCGGATCGTGATCAATGTCGACGAACTCGACCCGCAGGAACGCGGCTGACGCTGTCGTGATCGAGCTGGGCGCATCCAATCTGCTGATCGAGGGTGACAATCTCGAGGCGGCGGGCCGGCTTCCGGATGCTGCATTCACGCTCATCTATCTGGATCCCCCCTTCAACACGGGCCGCACGCAGAAGCGGCAGGCGACGACGAGTGTGCGCAGCGGGGCGGATGCGCTGGGTGCTGTGGCGGGGTTCAAGGGGCAGCGGTATGAGCGCATCCTGGGGGAACTCAAGAGCTACGACGACGAGTTCGACGACTACTGGGGCTTTCTGAAGCCGCGGCTGCGTGAGGCGTGGCGGCTGCTCGCCGACGACGGCACCCTCTACCTGCACCTCGACTACCGGGAGGCGCACTACGCGAAGGTGCTGCTCGATGCCCTGTTCGGCCGCGAGTGCTTTCTCAACGAGATCATCTGGGCCTATGACTACGGCGGAAAGTCGAAGCGGCGCTGGCCGACGAAGCACGACACGATCCTGGTCTACGTGAAGAACCCGAAGCGCTACTTCTTCGACTCAGGCGCGGTCGATCGGGAGCCGTACATGGCGCCGGGCCTGGTGACTCCGGAGCAGGCGGAGCGCGGCAAGCTGCCGACGGATGTCTGGTGGCACACGATCGTGTCGCCGACGGGCAAGGAGAAGACCGGCTACCCGACGCAGAAGCCGGAGGGCGTTCTGCGGCGCATCGTGCAGGCGTCGAGCCGCGAGGGCGACTGGGTGCTGGATCTCTTCGCAGGCAGCGGCACGACGGGTGCGGTGGCGGCAGAACTGGGTCGTCGCTTCGTGCTTATCGACAAGCATCCGGATGCGATTCTCACCACCCAGCGTCGCCTGACCGCGGCGGGCCACGACTTCGACCTCGTGCGCGGACAGGCGGCGAGCTCGGAATAGGCTTGACCTCATGCCCGCCGCAGACAGTTACAGCTACCTGGGGCCTCCTGGAACCTTCACCGAGATGGCGCTCGCGCAGGTTCCGAATGCCGCGGGCAAGAACTGGAGGCCCGTCAACAACGTGGGTGAGGCTCTCGACGACGTCGTCGCAGGCCGCTCGACGGCCGCCATGATCGCCATCGAGAACTCCGTCGAGGGCGGAGTGAGCGCCACGCAGGACGCCCTCGCCGCCATTCCTGGCTTGCGCATCATGGGCGAATACCTCGTGCCCGTCGACTTCGTGCTGGTCGCCCCCCGCGGCACGACGCTCGCCGATGTCAAGACGATCAACGCGCATCCGGTCGCCTACGCGCAGACTCACCGCTGGTTGGAGACGAACCTGCCCGGTCACGGGCACATCCCCGCCGCCTCGAACGTCTCCGCGGCCGCAACCCTTCTCACCGACAGCACAGCAGACGCCGCTGTCGCCCCCCCGGGTATCGATAAGCACCACGACCTCGACGTGCTTGCCGAGAGAATCGGAGACAACCGCAACGCCGTCACCCGCTTCGTGCTCATCAGCAGGGGCGGTGCGCTGCCTGAGCGCACCGGTGCCGACAAGACGAGCATCATCGCCGAGCTGCCCAGCGACGAACCGGGCGCGCTGCTGGAGATGCTCGAGCAGTTCGCGACTCGCGGCGTCAACCTCAGTCTCATCCAGTCGCGCCCCATCGGCGACACCCTGGGTCGCTACCGCTTCGTCATCGACATCGCCGGTCACGTGCACGAAGAGCGCGTCGCCGACGCCCTCCTCGGGGTCAAGCGCACGAGCCCCCGCGTCATCTTCCTCGGCTCCTACCCGCGAGCCGACCGCCAGGCCGCCACCGTCACCGCCAAACACGAAGACGACGTCTTCGCCGACGCCCGCGACTGGCTGCGCGAGATCATCGCGGGAAAGAGCTGACCCGCGCCACACCCAGACCGCACGGCCGCACCTAGCGCTTCGCGAGCCTCACTGTCAGCGCACCAGCATCCACTCGGGTGTGCATCTTGGTCACGAGACCGAACCCGTCGCCGTCCAATTGGCACTCTTGCGCCTCCGACACCTCGACCACCAGTTCGCGTCCGCGAAAACTCGCCACATCGCGCACGTCACGACTCAAGTCGATGATTCGGCGACCGAGCGCACTCTTGCGCAGCACACCGTTCTCCCACCAGATCTTGTTCCACACCCGAACCCAACCAAACCGCCCCCGCGGCTTGAACGCCACGAAGTCGAGGATGCCGTCGTCGACTCGCGCATCCGGAATCAGCAGCATGCCCCCCGGAAGAACCCCGCAATTGCCCATCATGAGGGTGTGCGCCAGGAGGTGCCGAGTCGGCCCGCCGTCCAGCTGGAAGTACATGTGCGCAGGCATGCTCTCGCTCAGCGCCCTCATCCCCCCGTCAAGGTAGGCGAGCCACCCCACCGCCTTCTTGAGCTTCGAATTCGTGTGAGTGATCATCTCCGCATCGAGACCCAGTCCGGCGACAACGAGAAACACGTCCTCGACGGTGTCGCCTTCTGCGCGCGTGATCTCCGCAACGCCCACGTCAATTCTGGTATCCGCCCCGGTGAACGCTGCACGCACCGCCGCACCCAACGACAGGCTCACCTCGAGATTTCGAGCAAGCAGATTGCCCGTACCCGTTGGCACCAGCGCCAACGGTACCCCCGTTGATCGCAGCACGCCCGCCACCGTGCGAACCGTGCCGTCACCGCCCGCCGTGAGCACGACATCCGGGCTCAGCGCCAACGCTTCCCGAGCTGCCGTCTCGCCCGCATCATCCACGGACGTCTCGAACCAGTGCGTTGACGCGAAACCCGCCGCCTCGGCCGCCCGATCGACCAGCGAGCGAAGCCGCTCAACGTCGACCTTCGTCGGGTTGACGACAACAGCCGCCCGCCTCACAGCAGGGGCCGAGTCAACGCTCACGAGCCCACCGTACGACATTCAGGCGCCGAATAGACTGAGAGCGTGATCGATCCCCAGTTGCTGCGTGAGAACCCGGATGCCCTCAAACAGTCCCAGCAGGCCCGCGGCGACTCGGTCGAGCTCGTTGACGAGGCCATCGTGGCCGATACCGCCCGTCGGGCCGCGATCGCAGAGTTCGAAGCACTGCGAGCGGAACAGAACGCCCACAGCAAGCTGGTCGCCTCCGCGCCCAAGGACGAGAAGAAGTCCCTCGTCGACCAGGCGCAGGCGCTCGCCGTGAGGGTCAAGGCCGCCAACCAGCGTGCCAGCGACGCCGACGAGCGGTTCACCACCCTCGTGCGCATGATCGCGAACCCGATCATCGAGGGTGTTCCCGCGGGCGGCGAGGACGACTTCGTCACCCTCAAGACCCACGGTGAGTCCACCGCGTTCGATTTCACACCTCGCGACCACGCCGAACTCGGCGAGATCCTCGACGCCATCGACATCGCCCGCGGCGTCAAAGTCTCTGGCGCACGCTTCTACTACCTCAAGGGCGTCGGAGCCAGGCTCGAACTCGCCCTCATGAACATGGCCCTCGACGTCGCGCTCGCCGAAGGACTCATACCCCTCATCACCCCCACCCTCGTGCGCCCCGAGATCATGGACGGCACGGGTTTTCTCGGCGAGCACTCCGACGAGATCTACTACCTGCCCGCCGACGAGCTCTACCTCACCGGCACGAGCGAGGTTGCGCTCGCCGGCTCATCGAGAGCGCCGATGCCGAAGAACACGACCATGTTGAAGGGTTCGCCTGCGGCGTG
>DAOMOV010000042.1:0-11467 GCA_035444505.1 Terrimesophilobacter sp. | reverse complement strand
GGGGCTCAGCGTTCGCGTGCCTCCGCGAGCAGGGCAACCACGTCATCGTCACTCGTCTGCCGGAAGTCGGTGTACGCCTGCCCGACAGCCCAGAACGGGTCGGGGACGCTCACGCACACGACGTCGTCAGCGAGCTCTGCGAGTTCGGTCAGAGTGTCAGCGGGTGCGACGGGCACGGCGACGGCCACGCTCGCCGCCCCGGCGACACGGAGTGCCTCGATCACGGCTTTGATCGTCGCACCCGTCGCGACGCCGTCGTCCACGAGGAGGATGGGCCGACCCGTGACGTCGAGCGGCGGCCGGTCGGCGCGGTAGAGGGACTCCCGTCGCAGCAGCTCCTCGCTTTCGCGTTGCGTGACGGTCGCGAGGTCCTGGTCGGCCCGGGGGCCGAGGTGCTTCACGACATCCGCGTTCGTCACCGTGATTCTCGTTCCGGCGAGGGAGGCGATCGCCCCCATCGCCACTTCGGGCTGGTGGGGCACGCCGAGTTTGCGAACAACGAGCACATCGAGTGGGGCAGCGAGCTCGTCGGCGATAACGGCGGCGACGGGAACGCCTCCACGCGGGAGGGCAAGCACGAGAAGACCCTCGCGCTGTGCGGCGGGGTGCCGCGCAAGCAGTGCCGCCAACTCGCGGCCCGCGTGCTCCCGGTTGTCGAACTCTCGCGCCATGGCTCCACGGTAGACGTTGTGGAGTCGAGGCGCACGGGGCGGTTGCCGCGCCGTCAACTCTCGTCACTTTCTCAGTTGGCTGGGGCGCGGGCACCCGCCTCGCACGGTAACGTGGTGGGGGTCGACGAAGGGTGGCTCGTGCGTAAGTTCCTGTTCAGCGGTTCAGTGATCAGCGCACTGTTCAGCGGCCTCGGCGCCGTGAAGGCGACACGATCGGGGCCCCGCGACTGGCGGCTTGCCGCCATGTGGATCGCGTGGGCGCTGACGCTCGCGATCGCGATCGGCACGGTCATCGAAGACAATAAGCATCCTGAGCTCGAAGAGAGCGACAACTGAGGGGATTCACTCCATGACGATGACCGACGTATTTGCTCCTATTGCCACTGGGCTCATGTCGATGTTCTTTGGCGCGCTCACGATAATCGGAACCCTGGTCTTCGTAGCTGTCGTCGCTGGCCTCATCTACGTGTGGGTGCGGTACATGTTGTCGGTGACGCGAGCCGCCCGGGTCTACGCCGACCTGCACGGTGCGGATGCCGCCGCCGCCCGTTCCGCTGCGCTCGCCAACGAGGCGACCGTGTCCGCGGCTGCATCGGCCAGCAAGCCTGCCGCCGCTAAGCCTGCGCCGGCAAAGCCTGCGACGAAGTCCGCGTCAGCGAAGTCAACGTCGCAGCCGAAGGGCTAGGATGCCGGTATGAACGGTTTCGCTTTCGTCATCGCTGTCGCGTTCTTCGTCGGTGGGCTGCTGCTCATGGGCTACTCGTTCTACATGCCCGGTTGGGAAGCGGCGGCGTTCATCGGCGGAGTGCTGGCGACCGCGTTCGCGGTGGCGATTCCGGTGCACGTGCTCAAGCGGGTCGACCGCTAGTTGTCTCTCGTGGGCGCGGCATGAGTTCGCTCCTGCTCTCTGCGCTTCGCGTTCCGGTGCTGAATGCGCCCATGGCGGGGGCCGCCGGTGGTGCTCTTGCAGGTGCGGTGTCGGCGGCGGGCGGTTTCGGCATGCTCGGTATCGGCTCGGCGGTGTCGCCCGACTGGTTGGCTGAGCACGCGACCGTCGCCTCAGGCTCGGGCCATCCGTGGGGAGCGGGGATGATGGCGTGGGTACTGGATGCCGGCCTCGACCCGGTGCGCATGGTGCTCGATCACGGCCCGCACCTGCTGTGCGTGAGCTTCGGTGACCCTGGGCCTGCTGCGGCGTTGGCGCGCGAGGCGGGGATACCGACGGCCATGCAGATCGGGGCACCGGATGAGTTGGCTCGAGCCCTCGAGGACGACATCGACATAGTCGTGGTGCGCGGTTCGGAGGGCGGCGGTCACGGCCGCGACGAAGTGGCGACCCTGCCCCTGCTGCAGTTCGTGCTCGATGCGACCGACAAACCGGTGGTTGCAGCGGGCGGCATCGGCACCGCGCGGGGTGTTGCGGCGGTGCTCGCCGCGGGTGCGGTCGCGGCGTGGGTGGGCACGCGGTTTGCCGCGTCGGCGGAGTCGACGTTCGCTGACTCGCTCAAGCAGCGGGTGGTGGCGGCATCCGCGTCGGACACCGTGTACACGCGCGCGTTCGACATCGCGCAGCGCATCCCCTGGCCGGAGCAGTACGGGGGTCGCGCGCTGCGCAATGAGTTCAGTGAGCGCTGGGCGGGCGACCGTGCGGGTCTCGAAGCGGCAGTCGCCGCGGATGATTCCGTGACGGAGCAGATTCTGGATGCGCGCCGCACGGGCGACACGAGCATCGCCCCCGTCTATGCGGGGCAGGCGGCAGGACTCGTGGATCGCCTCGAAACGGTGGCTGAGATCATGGCCGACCTGGGCCGCTACCGCGATCACCTCGCGGCGGCCGCGAACGCGTCGAAAATTCCTGACCCGGTACACCCCCCGGGATTCGAACCCGGAACCCACTGATTAAGAGTCAGTTGCTCTACCGTTGAGCTAGAGGTGCATGCGCGAGCAAGCCCGCGCCGGTCAACAAGGTTAGCACGACGAGGCCGCCGACCCGCACAGCGTGAGCGCCCAAGACCAGGCTGAACCAGACATCCGGAGACACACGTGACCGAGAACACCGCACTGACACCAGGAACCCCCGCCCCCGACTTCACCCTCCCCGACTCCACGGGCACCACGCACACCCTCAGCGACTACCGCGGTGGGCGCGTCATCCTCTACTTCTACCCCGCCGCATCCACCCCCGGATGCACCACCCAGGCCTGCGACTTCCGCGACAGCCTCGGCTCGCTCGCCGCCGCCGGCTACACCGTGCTCGGCGTCTCCAAGGATGATGTGGAGGCTCTCGAGAAGTTCCGCGCCGACGAGCACCTCACCTTCCCCCTCCTCACCGACCCCGGCCTCGACGTGCACAAGGCATACGGCGCCTGGGGAGAGAAGAGCCTCTACGGCAAGCCCTACATCGGCACCCTGCGCTCCACCTTCGTCATCGACGAGAACGGCCTCGTCGAACACGCCCTCTACAACGTGAAAGCGACCGGCCACGTCGCGATGATGCGCAAACGCCTCGGCCTCGCCTAGTTGTTCTTCCCCGTGACGTTGTGTAGGCGCAGGACCGGGGTCAGTCGCGGCGGGCAGTTGCGCGCAGCACCGAGCGCGTGAACAGGAGCACGATCACCAGCACCGCGGGCACCAGCAGGAACCAGCCGATATCGGGCCGGGCGAACACGCCCTGAAAACTGCCCACCGCGATCGCCACCTGCACCAACTGCCAGAACAGAGCGGCACCCCGGGACCACGGCCGCCCGTTCCACACCGCGAGCGTGACGAAGGCCAACCACACCGCCGCAACCGCCACGAGCACGAGCATCGCGACCGCCGTAGCGTACGACGTCGGCACCTCCACGACGAGCTCCCACAGCAGGAATAGTGCCGCACCCGCAAGCAGAAGAGTTTCGGCCCCCAGCAGCAGGACGAGGAGCGTGTGGGCGGGCGAACGGCGCCCCCCAGGAAGGTCAGGGGGCACACCGTGGGGTGCCGAAGCATCCGATATGTCACTCACAGGCGAATCCCATACAAAGCTATTGATTTGCAAACCGGCATATGAGAGTCTATTGGAGGTCATTTTTATTGCTCACAGTGCGGTGAGCCAACGGGACCCTCACACACTTCCCTCTCAATCTGGGCATTTCTTGTTTGCCCGAACGCACTAAAGGAGCACCCTCAGATGGACTGGCGCGACAAAGCCGCTTGCCTCACCGCCGACCCGGAACTGTTCTTTCCCGTCGGCAACACCGGGCCAGCCGTCGACCAGATCGAAAAAGCCAAAGCCGTGTGCGCCCGCTGCACCGTCAGCGAGATGTGCCTTCAATACGCGATGGACACCAACCAGGACTCTGGCGTGTGGGGCGGCCTCAGCGAAGACGAACGCCGCGCCCTCAAACGCCGCGCCGCGCGCGCCCGCCGTGCCAGCTGACAAACCGAAACCCGCAAAACGGGTCAGCCCCGCTCGATGAACTCCAGCGGAATCTCGATCGTCACCTCGGTTCCCGAACCCGTGATCGTGTGCCAGTCGATCGTGCCGCCGAGTTCCCCCTGAATGAGGGTGCGCACGATCTGCGTGCCCAGGCCCGCACCGACCTTGCCCTCCGGAAGCCCCGCACCGTCATCCCGCACCACCACCGTGAGTGTCTCGTCGGTGCGTTCCGCCGTGATCGACACCTCACCCTCGCGGCCCGCGAGTCCATGCTCGACCGCGTTGGTGACGAGTTCGTTGAGAGCGAGAGCGAGCGGAGTGGCATACGCGCTCGGCAGTTCACCGAAACTGCCCGCGAAGGTGGGGTGCGCTTTCGTGTTGTGCGAGGAAGCGACCTCGGCGATGAGCAGCAGAATGCGCTCGAACACCACGTCGAAGTCCACGTTCTGGGTGAGCCCCTCACTGAGGGTGTCGTGCACGACCGCGATCGCGCCCACGCGTCGCATGGCGTGGTTGAGGGCGTCCCGCGCCTCGCTCGAGTGGGACCGGCGCGCCTGAATGCGCAGCAGCGAGGCGACGGTCTGCAGGTTGTTCTTCACGCGGTGGTGGATCTCGCGAATCGTCGCGTCCTTGGTGATGAGCTCCTGCTCATGGTGCCGCAGTTCGGTGACGTCGCGGCTCAGCACGATCGCGCCGGTGCGTTTGCCATTCCTGCGCAGCGGGATCGCCCGAAGCGACACGGTCACCCCGCGTGCCTCGATATCGGTGCGCCACGGCGCTCTGCCCGAGACGACGAGTGGCAGCGACTCGTCGACGTTGAGGGCGTGACCGGCGACGGTCGCGGTGACCTCGATCAGCGACTCGCCCTCGAGTTCCCCCGCGAAGCCCATCCGGTTGAACGCAGAGAGACCGTTGGGGCTCGCGAACGTCACGATTCCGTCGACGTCGAGCCGGATGAGACCGTCGGATGCGCGCGGCGCCCCACGGCGCGGCCCCGTCGGGGCGCCGAGGTCGGGGAAGGTGCCTGCGGCGATCATGTCGAACAGTTCGTTCGCGCACTCGTTGAAGGTCAGTTCCTGCCGGGACTGGTTGCGCGCCTCGTGCAGGTTGCTGTGGCGTGTGACGACGGCGATGGGCTGCTCGACGATGTCGTCTCCATCAGTCGAGGTTGCCCGAAACACGGGAACGGCAAGCACCCGGGTGGGGGTCTCCTCGTACCAGTCGGGGGCGGATGACCGGGCGATGCGTCTCGTCGTGTACGCCTCGGTGACCTGCTCCGCCCAGTCCGGCTTGATGGGCTGCCCGACGAAGTCGCGGTAGAAGAGGGTTGCTGAGCTCGACGGGCGCGAGTGGGCAACGGCGAGGAAGCCGCCGTCGAGCGTGGGAATCCACAGCACGAGATCGGCGAAGGCGAGGTCGGCGAGGAGCTGAAAATCGGCGATGAGCAGGTGCAGCCACTCGATATCGGCCTCGTTGGCGCGACCGTGGGCCTGCACGAGATCGGAGAGCGTCGACACGCCTCCAGCCTACGGTGCACCGTGCCGGCATCCGGGTGAGAACTGCCTCTAACGCTGTGGGTCATGCGTGCCTATGCTTGCCTCATGACCGACTCCCCTGCTGAGGCTGCCCACGACGATTCGGAAGTTCCGGCGAAGGCTCCCACTGATCGCACCCTGCTGGTTGTGCTGGTCGTTATCGCCGTGCTCGTGGTCGCGGCGCTCGTCGCCGTATTCGCACGCGGTGCGTCGCCGCAGTATGAGGCGGACTCCCCAGAGGGGGTTGTGCAGCGGTATGTGACGGCTGTCATGGCTGGTGACTTCGAGTCGGCGCGCGAACTCCATGTCTCTCGCCACACCGGCGGTTGCAGCCCTGTTCCCGCGTACGTATCGTCTGATGCCCGTGTGACGCTCATTGACACTTCGGCAACGTTCGATTCGACGATTGTGACGGTGCGGATCAGCGAAGGCTACGGTGGCCCCTTCGGCGGTGACAGCGGGTACGAGGATCGTTTCGAGCTCATGCCAGTGAACGGCAAGCTGCTCGTCAGCTACGCCCCGTGGATGTTCCAGGTGTGCATCGACCAGGAGGTCAAGGGCTGATGGCAGCGTCGGCAGCACCGGGGGGCGTCAATACGGTTCGTCGGATCATCACGTTCCTGCTGCTGGGGGTGATGGTGCTCATTGCGGGCATCGGCCTCGCGGGGCTGATCGAACGCGCGATCACCACCCCGGCGGTGCTCGCCGATTTCGGTTCGAGTGGTTTGGCGCAGTCGCTCGCATTCACGCTCATCGCGGGCCCGTTCGCGCTGGGTTTGTGGTGGTTTGCGTGGCGGAATCTGACGGATGCCTCCGCCGACCGCCACTCGGCGGCGTGGCCCGTGTATCTGATCATCGCGCATACGGTGTCGCTCATCGTGTTCTCGCTTGCGGCGCTGGAGTTTCTTTCTGATCTGGTGATCGGGGTGTGGAGCCCGGGCCCGCTGTCGGTGGCGCTCGCGTGGGCTCTGATCTGGGTGTGGCACCACTGGATGTGGTTCCACGCTGCGAAGGGACCGACGAGGCTTGTCGGGGTTGCGGCGGTGCTGGGCTCGGCGTGGGGTGTGGCGGTGTTCGCGAGCGGGTTGGCGTGGGCCCTGTCGATCGTGTTTGAGCGAATTGTCCAGCGCGACCCCGCCGTTCATCGATGCGGCGCTGGGTTCGTTCGGTGCTGCCTCGCTCGGTCTGCCGTGGTGGTCGCTCGCGCTCGGCCAGCTGGTGTGGGTCGCCGGCGGCGCACTGCTGTGGTGGTGGCACTGGACGGTGCGCGGCGCGCGCTGGCTCGCGAGCGGTTTCGCGGGTGTGGTGCTCGTGTTCATTGCGGGTGTTGCCTCGGTGGCGGGGGTGCTCGTGGGGGCGACCCTGACGCTGTGGAACCTGCTGCGTCTCGTGTTCGACCCGTCGGGTTCTGCTGGGCTGCAGCTTGTCGAGGTGAGTTTCGCGCTCGCGACTCTGCTGGCGGGTGCGGTCGTGTGGGCGTACCACCGCCCGTTCGTGACGGGTTCGCGGTGGGTGGAGGCGACGCGTTTGGCGACGTCGGGTGTGGCGCTGTCGGTCGCGGCGACGGGGGTCGGCGTGCTGGTGAACACGATTCTGGCGTCGCTGTCTGCACCGCTGGCGGGGTCGGGTCTGGTGTCGCTGCTGCTGAGTGGTGTGTCGGCGCTCGTCGTGGGGGCGCCGGTGTGGTGGCTGGTGTGGCGGCCGTTGCGAGTGCCGACCGCGGGTCGCGCTAGCCGACGGGTGTACCTGGTGGCGGTGTTCGGGGTGAGCGCCCTGGTGGCGCTGATCACCCTGCTGGTGATCGGCTACCGTCTGTTCGAGTTCTTTCTCGATTCGGTCTCTGGTGAGAGTGTCATCGAGCGCATCCGGGTGCCGCTTGGCCTGCTGACGGCGACGGTGCTGGTGGCGTGGTACCACTTCGCGGTGTGGCGTGGAGATCGCAGCGTGGTGGGGGCGGTGTCGGTGTCGCCGCGCCTGCGTGAGGTCACCCTCATCGCACCGCCGGCGGTGGGGGCGGCTGCGGGCCCCGAGTCGACGCTGGAGGCGATTCGTGCGGCGACGGGTGCGCGGGTGACGGTGTGGCCGATGGTCGCGGAACCCGAGTCGACGTGCCCCGATACGGAGGCGATCGTTGCCGCCCTCGAGGGCGTCTCGACAGAGCGGGTCGTCATTGTTGCGGGCCCCGGCAGTCGCCTCGACGTCATTCAGCTCGAGGACTGAGGCTGCCGCCCACGCGCAAACGGCAGACGTCGCGCCCGATGCGGGGCCGCGACCGGGGGCAGGATGCGTTCGCTGACGAGTGCCGCAATCGCCGATCGCGCGGGTGATTTCGCTGCGGTGTCTCGCAGGGTCTTGCCGGCGAGAAGCGCCGCGTCGAGCCCGGAGGGATCGTGCGGCACGATGCTCGAGGTGACGATGCCGCCGAACCTCTCGAGAGCACGCCGCACCTGACTTCCCGGGTTGGGGCCGACAACGCTCGAGCGAACCCGATTCATGACCACGTGCACTCGCTCCGCATCGACCGTGTCAAGCAGGTCGACGTGCCCCCGCAGAAGCCGGGGAAGCCCCACCGGATCGGCAGAGCCGACTGCGAACACCTGATCTGCCGCCAGCAGCGCGGTCACCGTCGCCGCGTTGCGCCGCGGAGCAAACAGGTCACTCGAGATCTCTTCGTCGTTCTCGAGACTGAAACCCGTGTCGATGACGGTGAACTCGGCGAACGACCGACACTGCTCGATCGTTGCTTGAGCCCGCTCAACGGCCAGCTCCGGCCATCTGCTCGGTCGGCTGATGCCCGTGAGCACCCAGAAGCTTCCGTGCGCGGACCGGTAGCGCTGACCCACGCGCTCCAGTTCGGTGTGGTTGAGACCTCCCGTGCCCGCGAGTCGGCACGCCGCCGCAAAACCCGGGGCCTCGTCAAGCAGCCCGAGCGCTGGCGCGATCGCGCCACCGTGCGTGTCGGCATCGGCGAGCACCACCGACTTGCCCTCGGCAGCCAACTCCGCGGCCACATTGATGGCGAGCGTCGTTCGTCCGGGAGCTCCGGCCGGGCCCCACACGGCGATCACCGTGCCGTGGCCAGCGGCAGAAGGCATCCGCCCGTCTGATTCCTCAACGTCGTCGCCGAGACCGGTCCACGGCGTGGCAGTGAGCGCGGCATGCACCTCCTCCCAACTCGCACTCGCATCCACAGCATCGACGAGCCCAAGACCCGCCGCAAACGCGCGCTCGGAAGGCGAGTCAGTGAAGCACACGAGCCGAACGCCCGCATCGTCACACGCGGCAAGGAGCCCCTCGCTCAGATATCCGGCTCGCGCCGAGGTGACCGCGACATCCACGCTCAGCCTGGAGATCGCCCGCGCAAGGTCATCGCCGCTTGCCGCGTGAAAGACAGCATCGTGACCGTTGGCCTTCACGTCACGCAGCACCCTGCCGCCCTGATCGGGCGGAAGGGCGAGCGCCAACCGCAGTCTCACCGTTCACCCTTCGGGCTCACCGGGATGCTCACCGGCACGAGCGAGAGGGCGTCGGAGTTGGCGACGGCCTCCAGCACCCGTGCGATCCGATCCCGTGACACCAGCACTTCCACACCGCCCGTGGTCGAACCGGCGATGAAGCCCGTCGACTCCAGCACCCGCACGACTGTTGCTGACGAGACGAGCACCGACGGCGGCCCGAACACTCCGTGCTCGGTCTCAGGCGCGCTCCACACGTCCACGACGGAGTTGGGCCCGATCGATGACGCCAGCCCCATCGACACCGGAATGACAACCGAAGCGACCCGCTGACCCACCGACTGACCCACTGCCGTGAGCGGCACAAGCTCCCCCGTCGACACCGGCCTCACCACGACGAGCCCCCCGCTGGGCATCGTCGAGGGCGACAGGTACGTATCGTGCGCCCCATCGAGGCGCAGAAAGCGCGACTCGAGCGAGTCCGCCGACACCCGATCACCGGGGGCCAGTGCGGCCGGTGCGGCATACACCTCGACGGTGCGATCAGCGGTCAGAACGATTCCCACGACCGCGGTGATCGAGACAGCAACCAGCGCAATGCCGATGAGAAACCGCGGGTCCGCCCAGAAGCCGCGCGGTGCGCCTCGGGAACCCTGCCGAGGTTGAGGTGATCGTGACACGGGACAACTCCTCACGAGTCGAAGCGAATGAGAGCTAAGGTGCGCTCCATAGTGGCGCGAGTGGCCCCCGGCGCGAGGAGATTTTCCACAGGAGTCAACCGATCTGGTTTTCGGAGCGCCTTTCGACGGATAATCGAGGCATGTCTTCCACCGCGGCCAACATCCCGAGCACGCGCTTCCTCACGCTCGCCGACGTAGCCGAAGTGCTCAACCTCACCGTCGCCGAGGTCAGCGCTCTCGTGCACTCCCGCGAGCTGCCCGCCATCCGCATGGGCGCCACGGGGCCGTGGCGAGTCGAAGACTCCGTTCTCGAGAGCTTCATCGACACCCGCTATGAAGAAGCGCGCCGTGAAGGCCAGTGGAACCAGGCGGAGTTCGCCAACGTCACCGAGATCGCCTTCGGCATCGACTGAACGGTCAGCCGCAACGGTGCCCTCCTCGGCGGTTAGAGCCGAATCCACCTCAGCCCGGTGAGCGGAAGCATCCGGATGCCGGACACCTCGTTTCGGCGGCGCGGCGAACCCACCTCGTGCTCCGCCAGATCGACGTGATCGCGCCCCACACGATCAATCGTGCCGTGCAGCACACCAAAGCTCATATGCAATTCGAGGGCCCTGCGACGGCGGGCAAGATCACGAAGCACGAACGTGAGACCGAGCCGGTCTGCCAAACGCAGCGGCCCCGTCGCCTCGGTGCTGCGCTCGACGAGCTGCGGGTCAAGGGTGAGGGATGCGATCGAGGCGAACGGAAGGAGGCACTGCACCGAAGCGCCCCGCTCATCCGCGAGGTCGCCCATGAGCCAATCACGCCCCAGGGAGCGCAGCCCAACACTGAGCTGGCGACCATCATCAAGGTGAACCCGAAGTCGGTACTCGGTGGAGTTCGTCGCCTCATGCAGCGCGACGAGACGATCGCGCACCGTCAGTCTGCCGATGCGCAGACGCTCCTCCTCGCCACGCACGTCGACCTCTTCGGCATCCAGCTCATGTTCGAGCTGACCCGCGAGGTCATCGAAAAGGTTCTCCCACCGCATGGAGCGACGGTAACGGGAGGCACCGACACACGGCGCGAGTTTTCCACAGCCCCCGCGTTGGGGCATGGACAACCATTGCTCACTACTGCTTGAGTACCAGGGTGCTTTACCCCCCATTGGGGGGATACCTCCTGCTACGAGTTTCCGACCCTCCCGGAGCCACCATGACACCCGGTTTGACTGCCGCGACACTCGCACCACCCAGCCCAGACCTCGACGAAGACGCGTTCTTTGCCGCACAGGCCTCCTCACGCGACCAGCTCCCCGACCCCAGGCCGCTGCTGGAGAACCTCACCCGGTGTGTCATCGAGGTGCTCGCCGGTGCTCGCGAACTGGAACAGGTCGCGCGCTGGGTCGACGATGATGTCTACCGACACCTGCTCAAACGCGTCATCCTCGCCTCGCGCGCACGGCACGCGACGGGGCGGCCCGTCTCCCGACCGTCGTTCGCCATCGGCTCGATCACGGTGACCGAGCCTCACGACGGCGTTGTCGAGGGCGTCGTCATCGTCCGCGGCAAGGCCCGCACGCGCGCCGTCGCCATCCGACTCGAGGGTCTCGACCGCCGCTGGCGGGCGAGCGCCATCAGCGTGCTCTGAGCTAGCTAGCTAGCGCCCCTTCTTCTTACCCTGAGCCCGCCGCTGTGCACGGTTCTGCGCCGGAGCCGCCGGCCCCGAC
>DAOMOV010000041.1:8760-11541 GCA_035444505.1 Terrimesophilobacter sp. | reverse complement strand
CTTCGCCTCGGATGAGGAAGCGCTCGCGGCTGCGGTGGAGGTGTATGAGGAGTACTTGGCGGCTATTCAACAGCGCTCAAATTCGGGTGTCGAAGATCTCTCGGTGCTATCAGAATTTGTCACCGAAGAGCAATTGGCTCGTGAGCGAGCGGCTGTTCAAGATTCTCTGCGGAATGGGACGATTACGAAAGGGGAGGTAACTTTCGAACGAGTAGCTGTTCAGCAGCGTTGGGTTAGGGATCGTGGCGTGGAGAGTTTGATCACTTACCTATGTCTTGATGTCAGCAATGTCGTTGTTTTGAACTCCGAGGGTGTAGACGTAACTCCGTTGGATCGGCCAAACCGTGTTGCCTTGGAAGTTGAATTTCTAATATCGGGTGCCTCTCCAGTTGAGATCAAGATTGCGAGGAGTGAGGTTTGGCCGGATCAAAGTTACTGCGAGTAGTCCTAGTTTCTGCGCTCCTGACAGTTGCCTTTCCGTTCTCGGCGACCGCAAGCGGGGCAGATTGCTCTCCACAGCAGGTGCTCAATGGCACATGCAACATCAATGTCGGCATGGACGACGAGCAGGTCACGATCGGTGTGGGCGCTGAGGCTCCGGGCACACCGTCGACGGGCGGCAGTGGTGGCCCGGTTGCTGCGCCGCGCGAGGGAGAGATCTGCAACACGGTCGGCGGGGTGACGGTGTGTCGTGCGTTGTGGGAGGCGAGTGGTCCGGTGACGCTGAGCGATATCGCGCACTTCCGCCCGTCCCCGGGCCGCAACCTCATGGAACCCGACGGGTGGATGATCGTCGGCCTTCACACGAACTTCTACGCTCACGCCAACCAGCACATCGTTGCAGGTCAGTTGTGGGATGAGCCCGCGTGGGTTCGGTTCACGCCGGTGGGGTATCGCTGGTGGTATGGAGACGGCGGCACCCACTACTCGGGAACAAAAGGAAACACCTGGGCCAACCTCGGCCTTGACGAGTTCGACGCGACCCCCAACAGTCACGTCTACCGCAGTGCGGGCACCTACTACATCGACCTCAGCATCGTGTACCGCGCCGAGTATCGTTTCGCGGGCGACAGCTTCATTCCCATCGACGGCACCCTCACCCTCCCCGCCAACCGGCTTGTCGCCGTCGCCGGAGACGCCGTCACCGTGCTCGTCGAACACGACTGCGCCGCGAATCCCAGTGGGCCCGGGTGCTGAACCGCATCTCGTACCGACACCGGAGACAGGTGCCGAGGCTGGCGCCGCAGCGAAGACCAGAAATGGTCTTCGCTCTGTACGGAGCGCGCGCGGCTGCTGAGCCCTAAGTCAGCTTTCAGCGCACTCCACAGCAACCCACAGCCCCGCGTTCCTAGACTGGTCGGTATCCCGAACAGCGCACCCGACCAGGAGCACCCATGACCGACCCGACCAACGACGAAACGCGCACGCACAACAGCTACGGTCCCTCCCTCGATGAGATGTGGGCCCCCGCCTACCGCCCCACCCCACAGACCCCTAATGTCGTGCAGTCGCAACCCCGCGCATCCGGTGTCAGCATGCCCGTCGTTGCCGCGATCCTCGGCGCCGCTCTCATCGGAGGCGTGTCGGGCGCGGGCGTCGCCATCTGGGCGGTCGGCACCAACCAGGGCGGCACCACCCCCGGGTTCGTTGCGGCACCGCCCACGATCACCGTCACCGACAGCGAGAACGCGTCGCTCGTGACCGCGATCGCGGCGACGGCGGGTCCCTCGGTCGTCACGATCCACGTCAGTTCGGCTGGGGCATCCGGCACCGGTTCGGGCGTCTTCCTCACAAGTGACGGCTACATCGTCACCAACTCCCACGTCGTCAGCATCGACGGCGGCACCGGCACCCCCACCTACAGTGTCAGCACCGGTGATGGTCGCCTCTTCGACGGTGAACTGATCGGCGCCGACCCGCTCAGCGACCTCGCGGTCATCAAAGTCGACTCCGACACGCCCTTCACCCCCATCGAATTCGGAGACAGCAGCAACCTCAACGTCGGAGACCTCACCGTCGCCATCGGTGCACCCCTCGGCCTCTCCAACACGGTCACCAACGGCATCGTCAGCGCGCTCCACCGCAGCATCACCGTTCCCTCGTCCGAGGCGCCCGATGGCGACGCCCCCGAGAACGTACCCGAGAGCCCCTTCGACTTCTGGGAGTACAACGGCCCCGGGGTGGGTCAGCAGGGGCGGTCCAGCACCCTCATCTACTTGCCGGTGATTCAGACGGATGCCTCCATCAACCCCGGCAACTCGGGCGGCGCGCTCCTCAACTCCTCCGGTGAACTCATCGGAATCAACGTCGCCATCGCGGGCACCGGCAGCGCGTCGACCTCCGGCAGCATCGGACTCGGCTTCGCCATCCCCTCGAACCTCGTCCAGCGCATCACCGGCGAGCTCATCGATGCGGGTGAGGCCACCCACGGACTGCTCGGGGTGACCGTCATGGACACCACCAGTGACGACAACATCCCCCAGAAGCAGATACTCGGCGCGAGCGTTCAGTCCGTCACAGCCGGCGGCGCTGCCGGTGCTGCTGGCGTGCGCGTCGGCGACATCATCACCGGGTTCAACGGGCTCCCCATCACGGGCAGCATCGACCTCACTGCCCAAGTGAGGGCAGCCGCGCCTGGCAGCGAGGCGACCGTGACTTTCGTGCGGTCAGGGGAGTCCCGCACCGTGACCGTCACGCTCGGTGAGCTCAGCTAGCGCGCGGCTTGCTCAAGTGCGGACCATTTCTGGTCCGCACGCGCCGCCAGCGCCGACCGTCGTCTCG
>DAOMOV010000041.1:0-8675 GCA_035444505.1 Terrimesophilobacter sp. | reverse complement strand
GAGGGGGGCAGTCCCGAACGCGGTGCGTGAGCTCGCCACGATCCTGCGGCCGAGCAGGTGACTGCCGGTGCCGCCGATGACGGCGCCGATTCCGAAGGGCAGGATGCGCCCGAATGCGCCCGTGGTGGAGTTGCGCACGAAGCGGCGCATGAACGCGGTCTTGACGCGGTCTGCGATCTGCCCCACCATCGCCTGGGGAACGTTGCGCCCGATGATGTCGCCCCAGAACCCGTTGCGGGGCACCTCCTCGCCAGTGGCCTGCGCGGTGAGGTTCATGACGAGTTCGCTGCCGGACTGGCCGAGCATCATCGCCATGACGATCGTGCGCGCACGGTCGGGGTCGGTCACGGCGATACCGTGCACCTCGGTGATGGACTGCGCGAACAGGGCACTCGCTTCGAGAAAGAGCGCCGTTTCGACGCCGGTGAGCGCGAGGCCGATGCCGGTGCCCACTCCGGGCACCACGGCGGCCGCGCCAACGCTGGCACCACTGGAGGTGACGACGCTGAGGAACCGCTTCTCAAGGCGCCGAATCGTCTGCTCGGGGCTGTCGTTCGGGTGTCGCTTGCGGATGCCGCGAATGTGAGCCAGCACCACGGGCCGCTGCGTGGTGAGCAGCCGGTCGAAGCCGCGCACCGCCATGGGGTGCTGAGCGGTCGCGAGAGGGTCGGTTTGCGTGCTCGTCACCTTCGTCACCTCTCGCTCAGTCGGACACCAATTCTAAGCGAGAGTCCTGACTCCTTTCGCTGGCCGGCCAACGGCGATGCGGTGTTGTGGCAGAGTCAGGCGAACAGATTACGTGTGTCTCGTCGGGGAATGGACTTCAGAACACATTCTGAATACAATGACGCTTGTGAACACGGCCACCGATACACCCACGACGTTTCAATCGTCCGAACTCAGTCGCAACTCTGCGAGTGTCTTCGCGGCCGCCGAGGAGCACCCCATCACGGTCACTCGTCGCGACGGCGAAACGCTTGTTCTGATGAGTGAGCGGGAGGCAAGCGCTCGCGATCGTCTCTACGAGTTTGCTGCTCAGATCATTGCCGCCACTACAGATGATCGAGGAAGCTTGGCCGAGCGCATGGCAGACAGATTCCCTTGGATGCTCGCGCTGAGTTCCGAAGACAGGGAGACTGCTGCGGCTGACCTCGTGAGGGCCGCTCGTGCATCGTTTGCAACGAAGCAGGCGCATCTGGCTTTCGCGGAGTTGTCGGCGTGGCGGGAGACCGCTGAGGCGCTGGCTGCGGGCCTGATGGGTGGCGCCGTCGACTGGTTTGATGCAGAAGTCACGGTTGAACGGCCGTAGGCATGGCGCGGGCGGAAAGGGTCGAGCGACCGCGCAAGAAGAGTGAGTTCGAGATTCGGTTCGCTTCGCGTTCTGCCGAGAAGGGTTGGCGGGATCTCTGCGCGACGTCACGCAACGCCATGGCTGATGCGTGGGACTTCCTCACCAGAACACCGGGGCATCACACACCGACCAATACCCCGCTGAAGGGGCAGTTGGCCACCGTGGTGCGCGACGGTCGGTCATTTCAGCGTTGGCAGCACAAGCCGACGCGCGGTGGAGATGCAAGGATCTGGTTCTACCTCGACGGGCAGACAGTGTTTCTGGAAAACGTGCACACGCACCACCCGAACGAGACGAAGTAGACCTACGAGAAGCTCACTCCGGGTGCTGGTCTCGGCGTTTCGGGTGGTGCGGCGTCGAGGATGTCGAGCGGCGGCAGTGACTTCACGATCGCGACGGTTTCGACGCTCACGCGCGTGATGCGCTTCACGAGGTCGACGATGTAGCGCGGGTCGCCGTGCTCACGACCCCAGTCGTTGGGGTCGTTGACGATTCCGCTCGCCTTGTCGGTCTTGATCTGGTACCTCTCGAGAATCCAGTCCAGGGCGCTGCGAGAGCCGAGCATGTAGTCGTGGGCCTCGTCGGGGATGCCGCGCAGCTCGAGGCGCTCGTTCACGATCACCCGCGACTCGTCGAGCTTCGGCCGCTTGCCGCCGTAGGTCATCTTCTTCACGTGCAGGATGCCGCCGGGGTCGGTTTCAGCGGATTTTCGAGTCGAACTGGTTTCGAGACGGCCTTCGGCCTCCTCAACCAGCAAGTGTGTGATGGTTGAGGAGCGATCCGCAGGTTCGAGACGGTCGTCGTCCTGGTTCGGCAGATACTTGGTGGTTGAGGAGCGATCCGCAGGATCGCGTCTCGAAACCACCTCACCATCAACAACCTCCTCCAGCGGCCACGGCTCGATGGTCTCGTAGCCGAGGTGCAGTTCCGACAGCCTGCGCCCCGCCTCGGCGAAGCCCCAGAAGTCGGTGACCTTCGGGATGCGTGGAAGCATCTTCTTCAGGTCCGCCGCGAACCGCTCCCGGTACTCGGGCGAATGCAGCAGCCCGTACACGTAGAAGAAGATGTCGTCCTTCGTGACCTCACGATCAGACGCGGCACCGTACGTCGCACGATACTCCGCGAGGATGCCATCGGTCACGTTGTCGACGCGGGTGTACTCGTCCGCGTCGTCCCCCTCGAACGACAACTGGTTCTCGTCGGTCACGCGCTTCTCGTAGGAGTAGCGAGGGAAAAACTGACCACCGCTGCCAGCGCCAGTGAGATGAACGTCCACGAGGGTAGATGACGCAACCACGGAGAACGGTACTGCGGACCCCATTCCCACCACATAGAACCCCAAGTTCTCTCTCGCGAATATCTTGGGCATCTGGTAAACGCTGTTGTTGAGTGCACGATCGAAGTAGATGTGTTGCTTAAAGAATGGTCGATAGGTCGCGGGTTGAACCGCGCCTGGTTGATACGTAACGCTCTCGCCACGCTGAGCCCTTGTGATCAAGGTCCCGTCCCACTTGATGGCGGCGGGATTTCGCTCCAGTATCTCGACGTCCACCTGATCGTTGTAAACATTGATGAGTGACCGCATCTTTTTGTCGAGAGCATGCTTGCTCGAGTCGTATGCCCAGACGTCTCGAGCCGTCAACACGCCACGAGAGTGAACTCGAAAGATAGACGGGCCGATTGGGGTGAACGTCTCGAACTCCTCGTTGCGTTGGCTGATCCAATCACCGTCGTCGTTTGGCGCAACGTTTTCCCACGGAACCGCATTCGCGCTATGGAATTTCTTGAGCACGGACAGCTTTTGCTCGCGCGTAAGGTAGTCGCCCACGTCGCGGTAGTGAAGTGCGCCGTACGTTTCCGCATCCGGGTTCTTGACGAAGAGCGCGACGACAATCGTCGCGCGACTGCCTGCGCCGAATACCTTCCCACCTTCTTTGCGGGACTGTTCCCCGGCGGTTCGCTGATTGCCCCGCAAGTTGAACATGTAAAGGTCGCTGAATTCCTCGGCGAGCGCCTTACGCATCCCATCCGCGGAGTTGCTCTCGATGAAGCCGCCATTGGTGACAAAGCCGATGACCCCACGGTCACCGATACGATCACTCGCCCAACGAATTGCACCGATGTATGAGTCGTAGAGGGACTTGGTGAGCGATGCCGTCGAGCGATTCGCGTACGTCTCGTCAATGCGCTTTCGCAGGCTCGTGTAAACGATCGCTTGGTTGTCGTCATTCGCCGACTTCTGCCCAACAGAATACGGAGGGTTGCCGACGACGACGGTGATCGGTAGCTGCTTCTGGTGCTCAAAGCGAGCGTTGTTCTCAGGGAACACTCCATGGTCGAGTTCGTCATCTCCCTCGAACATCTGGAACGTGTCAGTGAGCAGCACGCCCGGGAACGGCACGTAGTTTCCTCCCATGCGTGAGTGGTATGCCTCTTCAATGTTGACCGCGGCGACATAGTAGGCGAGCAAGTTGATCTCGTTCGCGTGCAACTCCTTGCGGAACTTGCGGGGGAGGTCGGCATCCGAGATGAGGTCGGAGTGGATGAGCTCGGCGATGAACGTGCCCGTACCCGTGAATGGGTCGAGCACGTGCACGCCCTCGGCACCGATTGAGCTGTCGAACTGTTCGCGCAGAATGTGATCGACGCTTCGCAGAATGAATTCCACGATCTCGGTCGGCGTGTAGACGATGCCGAGCCGCTCGCTCGCCTTCTTCATCGCCACCGAGAAGAAACGCTGGTAGAGCAGCTTCAAGAAGTCCTGTTTGCCCGCGGCGTCGGTAAGGCTCGCTACATTACGCCGCACGCTTTCATAGAACTTGTCGAGGCCCGCAAGCTCGGTGTCAAGGTTCGCGCCATGCAGGGCGTCGAGCATCCCCTGCATCGCCTTCGCCACCGGGTTGTGCTTCGTGAAACTGAAACCCTCAAACAGCGCATTCAGCACCGGTTCGGTGATGAGGTGCTGCGAGAGCATCTCGAGTGCATCCTGCTCGGTCACGTTCGGGTTCAGGTTGTCCTGCAGGCCCTTCACGAAGCGGTCGAACTCGCCCCGAACATCCGGGCTCGTCTCGAGCAGACCCTGAATGCGCTGGGTCTGCGCGGTCGCGACATCCGCAACACTCGCCGCCCAGTTCTCCCAGTACTCGCGCTCGCCGACCTTCTGCACGATCTTCGCGTAGACCGCGGTGCGCCACTCGTCACCGAGCGGAGTGAAATCGAGCGGCACCTGCGTGATCGCGCCGTCGGCACCAGCCAACGCAGACTCGCTGGGCTCGAACGACTTCATGCCGATCACCTGAACCTGATCGTCCTTCGTCGCCCGGTTCAGCTCGAACTGGTTGATCTTCGCCTCGAAACGCTCATCGTGAGCACGCAGCGCCCGAAGCACCTCCCACACGACCTTGTACTTCTTGTGGTCATCGAGCGCGACATCCGCCTCGACACCCGCCGGCACCGCGATCGGCAGAATGATGTAGCCGTAACTCTTGCCCTTCAGCTTGCGCATCACCCGGCCCACGGACTGCACGACATCCACCTGACTGTCGCGCGAATTCAAGAAGATCACCGCGTCGAGACTCGGCACATCCACGCCCTCGCTCAGGCAGCGGGCATTGCTGAGGATACGGGTCGTGTTGCCCGGTGCGTCTTCCTTTAACCAATCCAGCAGTTCTGTGCGCTGCATCACATTCATCGACCCATCGACGTGATCCGCCTGCATCACGAGCGGGTTGTCGCCGCGAGTCAGCGACTCCGGCAGCGTCGCGTTGTTGTGCAGCATCGCCGTGACCTTTTGCGAGTCCTTGATCGACCGCGAGAAAGCCACCGCCCGCCGCATCGGGGTGCGATCATTGTCGGCGAGCCCCTCAACCCCCGACTTCGACAGTGCCTTGTATATACCCGCGATGCGCGCGGCGTCATCCAGCGTCAGCTCGTTGTCGTCGTTCACGAACTGCTGCTGGAACTCCGCCGACACGGCGTCCTGACTCACTGCCAGCACCAGCACCTTGTAGTCCGTTAGCAGGTCGCGCTCCACCGCCTCACCGAAACCCAGGCGGTGAAACTCGGGGCCGAACACCGCCTCGTCGTCCATGCTCGCAAGCTCGACCGCGGCATCCTTCGCCTTCGACTTCACCGACTCACCGAACACCTTCGGTGTCGCCGTCATGTAGAGGCGCTTGCCGGCGCGCACCCTCGACTCGTCGTGCACGCGCACGAAGTGCGACTCATCCTTGCCCTTCGCATCACTGCCCAGCGTGCCCGTCGTGCGGTGCGCCTCATCACAGATCACGAGGTCGAACTCGGTGAGCCCGGCACCCTGCGCCGCGCTCACCACATCGATCGACTGGTACGTCGAGAAGAAGACCGTGAGGCCCTCAGGGTTCGTGCCCTTGCCGACCTCGGCGATGAGGTCTGCGGCGTTCGTCGTCGCCGGAAAAGCCAGGTCGGTGAGCGTGAAATCCTCGGAGTTGCGCCCCACCTTGTTATCGGAGCAGATCGCGAACGCGCGCATCGGTCGGTCAGCCTCGGCCACCCACTCGCGCAGCGACTGCGACAGCAGTGCAATCGACGGCACCAGAAACAGCACCGACCCGCCCGGCTGCACCAGCCGCTCCGCGATGCGCAGGCTCGTGAACGTCTTGCCCGTACCGCACGCCATGATGAGCTTGCCGCGGTCATGCTCGTCGAAGCCCTGCATGACCGCGCCCAGCGCCTCAATCTGGTGGGTGCGCAGCTTCTTCGGCTCGGCAGGTTCCAGCGTGCTCGGGTCGGTGAATCGGTACTGAGACCAGTCGATACCCGACTCTTCGAGCTCGTTGATTCCGATGCGGGTCGTCTTGATCTGCTGGTCGAGCAAGGCATCCGTCGCATGCTTCGACCACTTGTTCGTCGTCGAGACGATGATGCGGCTCGAGAACGGATGCTTGCCACTGGCCGTGAAAAAGGAGTCGATGTGCTCCTTGTTCAGGTAGCTCTTCGGCGAGATGAACTTGCACTGGATCGCGCAGAACTCACCGCTGTAGCGCTCCCGCGCCACCAAGTCGATGCCCGTGTCGGCCTTGCCGTCGCGGCCAGGCCAGTCCTGCCACAGCCACACCTCGTCGAACGCCGCCGCATACACCGGGTCGGTGAGCAGAAACTCGCGCGTCAGCCGCTCGAGGTAGAAGCCCTTTGTGCGGGTGTCTGGCGCCGTGCGCTCGTACTCATCGAGAAGGTCGTGGATTGTGGTCACTCGGATTCTCCAGCTCGCGCATCGGGTTCGGTTGTGACCTATTAAGGCATTAATGCGCAGCGTGAATAAGCCCTAGGAGTGCGTACCTAAGCAAACAGCCGATACGTCGATATGCATAGGGAGTGCAATCAACCCGTTCAGCAGCCACCGTGAAGTTCGGACAACGCGTACACGCACTGCGGACCGAGAAGAAATACAGCCGAAGAGAACTGGCCGGCCTCGCCGACATGGACGAATCGCACCTGGCCCGAGTCGAACGAGGTCAGGTCAACCCGAGCCTGCACATGATTCTTCAACTGTCGGTCGCCCTTGAAGTCGCCGTAGGTGTGCTGATGGACGGAATCAGCGGGAAGGACCTGCCAGAGAGTCGGCGCCCGTACACGATCGAGGACTTCCGTCGGCAGATGAAACGTCAGGGAACCGCCTAGTCGACAAAGGTCCAGACGTACTCGACGCCATCGGCGCGATACCACATCACGGAGACCGAAACATCGTGTGGGTAGACGCTCGATGCGTCCACAAGGAAGGATCTCCCCGGCGCAACATCAGCACACCTCTTCACACCGCGTTGACCCTCGGAGCAAGTGAACTGAAAGCAGACACTGCCCGCCAGCTCGGTGCTCACATTGGTGACCACGTATTTCGGAGCACGAAGGCGATCGACAAACCACGGCACTCGATAAGCGACTTCACGTGACGGCTCGTTTGGAGAGACAGCTCTGAGCATGCTCGAACGGTAAAACCTGCTTACGGCACGTCAGTGGCCCCAGGTGGACAACAACCGCGTGGGCGTGCCTGTGGAGGAGAAGACCTCCACTCCTCCACAGGGGGAGAAGTCTGCGACTGCTTCACATTTGGCACCGACAGGGCCCAGGAACGCGATCGTGAGACGCAAGAATGAAGCGCCAACCCAGATGGAGGTGTATATACAATGGTGCAGGCAGTAGATATACGCACGGCCGGGGGTGTGACGATGACGAAGAGACTCGTTGAGATCGACGATGGCGACCTCCGAATGGCACAAGAAATACTCGGCGCCGCGACAATCCGCGAAACCGTTGCGCGCGCGCTCAAAGATGTCATCGCCGCTGAGGCGGGCCGACAGTACATCGAGATGCTACGAGACGGCCACCTCAGCCTCATGGCCGACAAAGAGGAGCGCCGCCGCGCATGGGGTCAGTAGCGGGCTACCTCATCGACACAAGCGCACTGTCGCGCAGTATGCAGGCGAGCGTCGCGAGCGTATCAGAGCCGCTGATCCGCTCAGGCAAGGTCGCCACCTGCCCACCGCTCGACTTCGAGGCGCTATACAGCGCCCGCAACCTCCACGAGTACGAGCGCGTGGCTTCGCTTCGCCGCACCCGGTTCGAGTACCTCGCCGTCGAAGACCGAGAATGGCAGCGGGCACTCGAAGTGCAGGCGGCACTGGCCACACGTGGCCGTTTGAGGGATGTCGGCATGGCCGACCTCCTCATCGCCGCCGTCGCCGAGCGACACTCGCTCACCCTCATCCACTACGACGCTGACTTCGACACCATCGCCGACATCACCGGACAAGACACCCGCTGGGTCGTACCCCGCGGAAGCGTCGCCTGACCGGCGCACGCACAGACCGTAACCGCCGGTAGACTTCAACATCGAGCCACCACGATCCGCGAAAGGCTCAACAGCCAATCGACCAATTGATACGGTGGGAAACGTGAAATCGGACCAGGGCGACGACGGCGCCGCCACGCCCGACACCACCGGCAGCTCCATCGACAGCATCCTCGCCCGCTTCGACGCCGCGATCGAACGGCTCCAACAGCCCACCCCCGCCGAAATCGAACAGGCCAGCGAGCCCGACCCAGAACCTGACCCCGAGCCCGAGCCCGACCTCGACGACAATGCCGAGGCCGCGAGCACTCGCGACACCGCAGAACCCGCCACAAAGGACTGTGACGACACGGATGTCGACAGTGAGGCTGCCGAAACCGACACCATCGCCGACACTCTCGCCGAGACAGACACCGCCCTACAGACAGACACCGCCCCACAAGCGGGCACTGCCGAGCTCGACGCGCATCCGGCCCCCGAACCAGACCTCGAACTCGA